>CAYZXF010000056.1:0-4065 GCA_964482355.1 uncultured Anaerolineaceae bacterium
TTCACGTTCGGCTGTAGTGAGATGTACATATCGGGCACGCGCCCCTTGATGTCGTCGCGGAGTGGAACCACGGCCGACTCTGCTACTTCCTTCACGACCATCACCGCCGATTCCAATTCCTTCGTTCCGAGGCGGTGACCGGCGACATTGATGACGTCATCTACGCGGCCCAGAATGCGATAGTAGCCATCCTCAGCGAGCACGGCTGCATCTCCAGTGAGATAGGGCCAATCCCGCCAGTCTTTGCTTTTCGGATCTTTGTTGTAGCGAGCGTAGTAGGTCTCGACAAAGCGCTCATGGTCCCCCCATATGGTCTGGAAGGCGCCCGGCCACGGATTTCGGATCAGAATGTTTCCGGCGACACCGCCCTTTGGCACGGTATTTCCATCCTCGTCGTAAATCACTGGATAGATACCTGGCAATGCTGGCCCCGTGCTCCCGGGTTTCATGGGATGAAGGGCGGGCATGGTGCTGCAGAGGAATCCGCCGGTCTCGGTCTGCCACCAGGTGTCGACAATGACCGCTTCCCCTTTCCCGACCGCGTGGTAATACCATCGCCAGACTTCGGGTTCGATCGGCTCGCCGACCGTGGTCATGTGCTTGAACTTGAAGTCGTATTTGGCGGGTTCGTCGGGCCCCGCTTTGCGGAGCATGCGGACGGTTGTCGGAGCGGTATGAAAAATGTTGACGTTGAGCTGTTGGGCGATGCGCCAGGGTCTGCCTGCGTCGGGGTAGGTGGGCACCCCTTCATATAAGACGCTGGTCGCCCCAAGTGCGAGCGGACCGTACACGATGTATGAATGCCCGGTAATCCATCCGATATCCGCCATGCACCAGTAAACATCTTCTGGATGAATGTCCTGCACGTACTTCGAGGTGCCGGCCACATAGGCGAGATAGCCACCGGTCGAGTGCTGGCAGCCTTTCGGCTTGCCCGTCGTCCCACTCGTGTACATCAAAAACAGTGGCGCTTCAGCTGGCATCCGTACCGGATCAACTCTGACGCCACGCTGATCCTCCAGCAATTCATCCACAAAGAAATCCCGCTGCTCGACCATTTTGCTTTCAGATCCGTATTTGTCTCGCATCCGGCGCCAGACCAGCATCTTTTCAACCTCCTGGCCCAGCTCCTTAGCGGTTGCGACGGCTTCGTCGCCGTTAGCCCGATGATCCAGCAGCTTTCCGTTCCGGTAATAGCTGTCCATCGTGATCAATACTTTGCTGCCAGAGTCGGCGATGCGTTCCCCGCAGGCATGGCCGCTGAAACCGCCGAAAACTACTGAGTGGATGATGCCCAGGCGAGCACATGCCAGCATCGTGATCGGCAGCTCGGGCACCATGGGCATGTGGATTGTCACCCGATCCCCAGCCTGAAGCCCGCAATGGTCTCGCAGCACCGCTGCGAATTCGTTGACGCGTACGTAGAGCTCCTGATAGGTGAGCGCGACGTGGGGTTCGCCCTCCGGTTCCGGGACCCAGATAAGGGCGGCCTTGTTGCGGTGCTGTGGCAAATGACGATCGATGCAGTTGTACGAGACATTGAGCAGCCCGCCCACAAACCATTTCCAGGAGGGAGCATCGCTGGTGTCCAGCATGGTGTTCCAGTAGCGGTCCCAGTCGAGCAGGTCAGCATACTCTTTGTAGCAATCAGGAAAATTTTCCAGACTGAAGCGCTGGAAAATTTCCGGATCGGTCATATTGGCTTGAGCAACGAATCCCCGATGGGGGGAGAACTTATTTTCCTCCTGCCAATGCACCGCAATTTGCGCCTCGCTTACTCTGATCTCTTTGTCATTCACTGGATAGTCTCCTCTGCATTCGAATTTGAGAGCCCTTGTACTTTTATTGGTGGAACTATTGTCAGGAGGTGTTCTGCCGTTCAGGATCTGTGCGTGCATGTCCGGAGCTAGGCAATTCGAGCGCACTAATGGTGTTGAAAGAGGCGACGACGGGATTCGAACCCGTGATGGAGGTTTTGCAGACCTCTGCCTTACCGCTTGGCCACGTCGCCGCGCAGTTACGCGAAATCGCCTGCCGATCGGCAGGACGATTGCGTAACAGCCGAGAGCGGGCGATGGGATTCGAACCCACGACCTTCTCCTTGGCAAGGAGACGTTCTACCACTGAACTACACCCGCGGCCGGTCGAGGATACCGTGAAGGGAGGGGGGAGTCAAGCATTGACCGAATTAGCCGACTCTCCAAGAAATATCGGCCGATATCGACCCGAGCCAATACAAGTTTCAACGGGAATCCCAACCATTGATTGCGCTCGATTCCGTGCTGAGTAGACTTGGTGAGGAGGCGCAATTGTCTGAATCCGATCCAGCAAAAAGCAAAGAATCTGGAGGCAGGGAATTCAAGGTTTCGCCTGCATTAGGCTGCTTCTCGGTGATATTAGTCGGAGTTGTTGCAGCCGGACTGCTGCTTGTTATCCTTTCGATCGCGCTCCGCGGCGAGGCTCGATTTAGCAAGGGCGACCTGGGTGAGCTGCGGATTTGGCTGATCCGGGAAACTGCCAACCAGGGACTGGCTCTCTCCACGACTCGCATTGTCGAAGGCCGCGAATCTTCTGGGAAAGCGTGTGTGCGAACCACGGCCAGGTTTCTGATGATTCGCAGCGCACAAGTACTGGAGGATGTGCAATTCTGCGAATGCTATGAAATGCAGGGAGAGACCTGGGTTGGGGGAGGAGAATGCCAGCAATAAATCATTAGGCAGGTTGCGCATAGCCATCATGCATTGCGCCGTGCGAGGGAGAAGAATTAGCTGCTGAGCGCAGGCGAAAACTCGCAGCGGAGCAGGTATTTCACAACATTCCACTGACCCTATCGACTATCGCAAGGGAAGGCGATATGACGGAGTTATTTCTAGATCAAGTCTTACAAGGTGATTCGCTTGAACTCATGGAGGGGCTGCCAGAGGGATCGGTAGATCTGGTTTTTGCTGATCCGCCGTACAACCTGCAGCTCTCCAAGGAGCTCTACCGCCCGAACATGACCAAGGTGGAGGGGGTCGATGAGGACTGGGACCGGTTCGATGGGTTCCGACAATACGATGACTTTACGCGGGCCTGGCTCTCGGCGAGCAGACGAGTGTTGCGAAATGATGGCGGCTTGTGGGTCATCGGCACCTATCACAACATTCATCGCGTAGGTACTATCCTGCAGGATCTGGGCTTTTGGATCCTCAACGATGTGCTCTGGGTCAAAGCCAACCCCATGCCGAATTTTCGAGGCACTCGCTTTACCAATGCGCACGAAATCCTGATCTGGGCAAGCAAATCGAAGAAGTCTCGATACAGCTTCAATCATCACGCCATGAAGAGCCTCAACGGCGGCAAGCAAATGCGGAGTGACTGGTATCTGCCGCTCTGCACTGGATCGGAACGAATTAAAATCGACGGCAAGAAAGCCCATGCAGCTCAAAAGCCGGAGGCTTTACTGTATCGAGTCTTGCTGGCCTCCACCGATCCCGGCGATGTTGTACTCGATCCCTTTTTCGGCACAGGCACCACCGGTGCAGTGGCCAAACGCCTCGGTCGACACTGGATAGGAATTGAACAGGAAGCTCGTTATGTGGAATTAGCTCGGCGTCGGATCGAGGGCGTTATGCCTGATCCGATTGAGGATGAGGTCCTCAACGTGATTCCTGAGCGTCCGCCTCGGGTGCCGTTTGGGAAACTGCTCGAAGCCGGCCTGCTGAGACCGGGGGATAATCTCTATTTCCGAAAAGACCGGTCGTTGAATGCCAAAGTAAAGCCCGACGGCCGCCTGCGGATCAAAGGCTTCGAAGGTTCCATCCATCAGACCGGAAGCCATCTAACCGGCGGAAGTCCGTGTAATGGTTGGGAACATTGGTACTACAGGGACGGCGATGGAGAGCTGCACGCGATCAACGCGCTGCGAGAGGTGGTCCGAAGGGAAGATCGAGAACCGACCCCAGCGATTTAGCATCCCCACTCAAACCATAAAAGACGCAAATGAACACCCCATTGAGGGGTGTTCACGGTTGCCACAGGTGCCGAGAGCCAGATTTGAACTGGCGACACCTTGATTTTCAGTCA
>CAYZXF010000057.1:0-1647 GCA_964482355.1 uncultured Anaerolineaceae bacterium
AGATTTGCCACCTGCAAAACAACGGGATTTGGCTGATTACTATCTCTCGCTCAGCGGCGATGAATCCTCGATCATCCCCCATCCCGCCACGCTCTTTGTGTTGTGAGCCACAGCACGCTTCCAAGTGATTCCGCCCAAGACAGGCTGGCAGAGTTCCTACGTCGACAATATCCCGACCTGGAGGGACTGAAGATTCTTGAACTGAGTGAGCTCGGTGAAGGCTGGGAGACCGATCTTTTCCACTTGATTCTTACGGGAACTCAAAATGGGGAGCCTGAAAGTCTGGAGCTTGTGCTCCGGCTGTACAAAGGAAGCAATCCGCTGGAAAAGGCCGAAAAGGAGTTCTCGTTGATGACGGACATACCGCGTTTTGGAATCGCCACTCCACGCGTGGATGCACTGGTGACAGATCGTTCGATCCTGGAACACCCCTTTATCGTGATGGAGCACATTCAGGGCGGTACGTTAGAGGCAAGGATCGGGAGCGAAGGATTTGCGCGATGGCCAGATCCTACGATGGAAGTGATGGCGCGGATTCACGCCGTCCCGTGGGTTGAGGTGATTCCAGAGTCAGGAATGCCAGTTCCGAGACCGGACGAGCCACTGGCCTATGTGGGTGGGCTGCTGAACGAGATGGAGCATGTCATTGAACGAAATAGGCTGGTCGACTTCGCACCCACGATGAACTGGCTGCATGAGCGGGAAGCCCTGGGAACCTCGACCCGGCCGGTGCTCATCCACAACGACTACCACCCCCAAAACATCTTGTTGAGAGAAGGCTCGCTGGTCGTCATCGATTGGTCCTTCGCAGAGATCGGCGATTTCCGGATGGACCTGGCCTGGTCGATTCTGTTGTTTGGTGTCATGGCGGGAGGAGATTACCGGGCCGCCTTACTGGAGGCCTACGAACGTGCCGCTGGCGCGCAAGTTGAAAACTTCGAATTTTTTGAGGCGCTGAAATTCACCATGCGTATGGTAACCATCGGGACCTGGTTGGATGAAGATGTGGAGATTCCAGTAGCGGGCATCACCCGGCAGACCATTCGAACCGAATACAAAGTTCACATCATGAATCCATATCGCAGGCTAAAAGAGATCACCGGACTCGAGATCCGAACTATCGAGGAACTGTGAGGCCAATGTTTTATGGCCACCATCGATTCGAGGAGGCAGGATCACCATGAAATTGGATCGTGACAAGCTGCAGGACGATATACATAAGCTCTACCGGGAAGAGCACGAGGCTCTGGGTGAAGTTGGCACTGATCGTCTGCTCGACGCGGGAAAGCAGTGGGATTTCTCAGGGACCTTGCGCTCGGGCGGTGTGATCGCCTTCCCTCACGCAGGTGTAGCAGATTGCGGGCACCAGATCGCGGCCGCGGTCCAGGGCTGCTTGGATTCCGGCGCCGAGCGAGTAGTCGTGATCAGTGTGTTACACGCATTCACAGACGAAATGGAGGCTGCACGCGTGCGCGTTGCAGATGGGGGAGATCCGAGTGCGGAGGAGACCTGGGGGATTCAAGGGCCTGGGATCACAGGACGTGCGGAATGGCTGAGCGATCACGCCTTATACAGTTTCCGGCACTTCTGGAAGGCGGAGACCAACCGGCGTGGAGTTGAAGGACCCGAAGTAATCGAACGCTACCC
>CAYZXF010000058.1:0-2799 GCA_964482355.1 uncultured Anaerolineaceae bacterium
GTCTAGATTTCCGGTTACGGGATCGACATCGACGAAGATCGGAACTGCGCGCTCGTACAGCAGCACATTGGCCGAGGCCACGAAAGAGAAGGGACTGGTGATAACCAGGTCGCCTTCCTGAATGCCGGCCGCCCGCACACACAGGTGAAGCGCAGCCGTCCCCGAACTTACGGCGATGGCATGTCGGCGTCCAACAAGCCCCGCAACCGCCAGTTCAAAAGCCTCGATCTCCGGGCCGATGCTCAGCGTACGCGTGTTGAGCACGGCGGCCACTGCCTCCCGCTCTGCATCGGTCAGATCGGGGGAAGACATCGGTACCTTCATCATTGCTCCGTTTTGCGGATGGTTTCGATCATCATCGGATGCTGTATCGGATAGAGGACTTTACTTGGGATTTCCTTCAATCGCGTCTGACAGCCCAGTGAGGTCTGGAAGCTCAATTTCGGCCAAGTATTCCGGCCCGGGCGGCAAATCGTCCACGTGCTCGCCCTCCGGCCTGCGCACCCAGATCGTCAGCATTCCCAGCTGGCGGGCGCCTACGAAATCCTTCAGCGGATTATCACCGATGTATACGGCCTGATCGCCCTGGAGAGCCATTTCAGCCAGCAGACGCTCAAATGGGACCTTGCTCGGCTTCCAATCCTGACGGTCTTCCTCGCCCATGATGACGACCGCTTCAAAAGATTCGGTCAGATCCAGGGCATCGAGCTTGCGTTGTTGGCCAGGTTTGTGCCCCTGCGTGATCAATCCTAAGCGGTACTCATCCCCCAGGGTTTCCAACACAGAGCGTGTCTCCGGATAGGGTTCCAGGCTCGGAGTATGGTCCCGATAGATCGTTACCATGTCCGGGATCCATCGATCTGGCTCCAGATCATGAACTTCTAACCAGCGATTAAAGGTGTCGCCTCGCACACCGTTATTGAAGTAGGCCTCCAACTCGGCAGTTCCTTGCTCGCTCGGAATGCCCAGCGATCCATCCGCCCAATCAGCCACCGCCGCAAACCCGCTCAGTGCATACTGGCGCTCTGGGTAGAGGGTATCGTCTAGATCAAAGACGATGACTTTCAACATCGGCAACCTCGGTTTCGTCGAGATAGTAAGACTCGTCGTAGCGTGTCAAGTGCAGCCCAATTCTGTAGGTTCCCAGCGGCGGGGTTGCGACAGAAATGCCGGCCGCCTCCGACAGGTACCACTGCGGGGAAGGGACTCCGGCCGCAATTCCCAGCGGCAAACCGCCTCCGAAGCGAGCATTCACCTCGGTAAAGTAGGGTTTTCCATCCCGCATGAGGCATTGAACCGTAATTGGCCCTTTGGCATTGAGACCCTTGGCAATCTTCACGCAGGCCCCGGTGATCTCACTATTTTCAATGGTCACGCCTTTCGCTACTTCTCCCCAGCGCACCTCAATTCTCTGCCGGCACACGACGGCCCACACCTGGCCCTCACCGCTGCAGGAAACGTCGTTCGTGATTTCTGGACCTGGCAAGTATTCCTGCACGATCGCGTCCGGGATTTGATTCAACGCGTGTTCCAGGCTTGCCTGGTCCTCGACCTTCTGGCCGCCTTTGCCTGCGCTGCCGATGCTGGGTTTGACGTACAGCGGAAACTCAAACGATTCATCGGGCGGTCCATGCCAGGTTCGCGGGGTGAGAACCCCGATGCTTTCAAAGAAATCGTGCGTCAGCCACTTGTCGTTGGTGATGGCGGCTTCCGGCGCGGACAGTGATGTGAGCCTGGCCCCTACTTTCTCGAACTGCTCTCGTCCTTGTGCCAGAGCTGGAATATCGGGGTCGATCAAGGGGAATATCAAATGGATCGATTCCTTCTCACAGATACTGGCTAGCGTTGGCAGATAGCGCTCATCGTCCAGCTTTGGGACCAAGTAGTAGCGATCGACATCCTTCAGGGCGGGGGCCAGCGGGTCAATATCTGTAGCTACGATGGAGCCGCGCAGCCCGAGCTGCTTATACGCCTTACGGAAGGCCCGCATCAACTCCACGCGTCTTCCTGCGCTGGTGAACAGCACATTCACTGGTTTAGGCTGTTTTGCGGCCGATGCCAAAATAGCCTCCCGCAATTCGATCTCGCTCAGAACCCACTCTGAGCCAGCTGTCCAACCATTTCAGCGGATAAAAGAGGATTGCCACGACGCCCTTAACCGGTCGGTAGGTCTGAGGGGCAAGCCGTGCTGCCACCCCAGCCAGGAATTCTACAAGAATGCGATGCGTTCCGGTCCCCGCCGCCAACGAGGGTTCTACCCGCTCGCAGCGTAACCCCGCCTGCTCAATCAGCCGCCGCACACCTGAATGGGTGAACCGCCAGTAATCCTCTGGATCGGGATGGTAACCCAGCACAAATGGCACCTGAAGGTACAGAACGCCGTCCGTCTTCAGCACACGCCCCATTTCGCGCACCGCCTGGAATGGATCAGGCACATGCTCTATGGTTTCCTGGGAGAGCACCAGGCGAAAGGTGCTGGCTTCAAAAGGCAATGACAAAGCGTCACCCACACAGTCCGTTTGATTTGAAGGATCTACATCGAGGTTGGTCACCCCCGCGTGGAGATCGCTTTCTCCGGACCCGATATTCAGTGCCCCTTGACCGTCGCCGATATCGGCCAGCAGCGCCGCCAATTCACGGCGGACCACAGCCGAGTCATGGTAGGTAGACCAGAAAGTCCGTGAAACCCAATCCTGCATATCGAGACCCTAGCTGAGAGTGAGCAAGACCTCTTCCATCTTCTCAGCCATCAAGCGGCGTTCAAAGTGTGCTTCGACGTACACTTGCCCCTTGCGGCCC
>CAYZXF010000059.1:0-2839 GCA_964482355.1 uncultured Anaerolineaceae bacterium
GTTCCTCGAGCGAATCAAGCCAGGCCTCGATGTCCGCATTTCCAACGTAGGGGGGTTCAGAGACGGTGATTGTGTCGCCAATAAATGCGATCTTTGCCTCAGGAAGGACCACCCACATGGATCCTGCCGTCGGGCCAGGCCTGTGCAAAAAGAGTACCTCACGGTCTCCAAGCTGCAGCTTGAGCTCATGCTCAAATGAAATGGAGGGTATAGCTTTATGCATGCCCGTAACGCGTTTGAGCGTATCTGCCTCTGCTCCGATCGGTTTTGCCGAGCCTTTGAATGCGTCGGGCCAGCCTCGCATCGCCTGGAGCGTTTCATCATGTCCCACTATAGGGAGATCGAATGAACGCATGCCCAGCGCACGATCCGGATGCTGATCCATCAACGCAAGGTACCTCGGCCGACCGGTATTGGTCAGCTGACCGATCCAGTCCCTTCCGTCATCTGGTTTCAACGGCATGTCCACCAGCAGCATGCCGTCGTCCGACGGCACGGCCCCGATAATCACGCCAGGATATCGAGATTCAACGAGCACTCCAGATCGATACTTTCGCATGGGAATACCTGTACGGATTAGGTCGGTAGCGTGAAGTAGAAAGCGGAACCCTGGCCGGGTTCACTCTTGACCCAGATCCGGCCGCCATGAGCCTCCACGGCCAATCGGCAGAAAGCCAGCCCGAGCCCCAGCCCTTTAGGCCGACCTTTGCGCTGCACGCGCGCAAACTTCTCAAAGATGCTAGTCTGATCCTCTTTGGGAATGCCAGGTCCGTTGTCGCTAACCTCCACACGCAGGCTATTGTCTGATCTGTCCAGCTTGACAGAGATTTTTCCCTCAGAACGCGAGTATTTGATTGCGTTTTCCAGCAAGTTAATCAGCACCCGCCGGATCATCTCTCCGTCCATATCCACCAGCGGCAGGCTGTCCGAGCCGAAGTCGATACTGAGCACATGACCTTTACCTTCCGCTATCGGATGCACTTCTTCGACTGCCTCGGCCACCAGGCTACTCAATGAGCCTTTCGATTTTTGGAGCACCGCCTGCCCGGTCTCCAGCTGCTCCAGATCAAGCAGCTGCTCGATCAAGCGAGAAAGCCTGCGGCCGGAGCGGAGCGCGATGGATAGCACCGTCTGAAGCGCCTGGTCATCGTCCTTCATCGAGGTTTTCAACACTTCCAGGCTGGAGAGCACGTTTCCAAGAGGCGAGCGCAGGTCATGAAAGATCATTGAAGTGAGATCCGCACGGAGCTCATCGAGCGCAAGTCGTTCTGATATGTCTCGAATGATCCATTGAAGGTAGGGTTTGCGCTCGATATCGATCCGCTTAACGTAGATCTCAATCGACACCGAGTTGCCGTCCTTCATTTCGGCTTCGGATTCGTAAGAGATAGTTTGACCCAGCTCAAGCTGGCTGAGGTCCTCTGGCAGCCGCTTCTCGTTCGCGGTATGCAGGGTCAACACCGAGCGACCCAGTAAAGCCGCGCTGGAGTATCCAAGAAAGGATTCGGCGCGATGGTTGGCGTCGGTGACGCGGCCAGCCAAATCACTAATCAGGATCGGGTCGATGCTGTCCTCGAAGAGACCTGCATAGCGCAATCGGGCCGCCTGCGTCTCAGAAAACAACTGCGCGTGATTGATCGCAGTTCCAGCAAGCCCGGCGATGCTGCGCAGCAGCTCCAGATGGAGCGGAGAGAAGTTGTGGCTGCGCGGATTGACGGCCTCAAGCACGCCAATGATGCGGCGTTGTACAGATATGGGTACGGCGGCGATGGTGCGCGTTTCGTAACCGGCCTCTTCGTCAGCACCCGAGTAGAAGCGCTCATCGGCCGAGACATCCGGAACCACTAAAGGCTCATCATGTTCCGCCACCCAGCCTGCGATCCCCTCGCCCTTTTGGAGTTTCAGACCAATAATCTTTGCCGCAGCTCCGCCCAATGCGTTACGAAATTCCAGCTCACCGGTCTCTGCGTCCACTAGAGCCAGGGAAGCGCCCTCGCAATCCAGTGAGCGCGTGGTCTCTGTGAGTATGCGCTGTAACACTTCGTCCAGCTGCAAACTAGCAGTGACAGCGCGCGCTGTTTCTGCCAACGCGCGGGTTGCTTCGAGCTGACGTTGACTGTCGGCAAACAGCTGCGCGTTGGCAACTGCGGTGGCGGCATGATCGGCGAATCCGGCCACGACCTCCACGTCGCGTTTGTCGAAAGCGCCTACTTCCTTGCTATCTACGGAAAGGAGCCCAACCGCCTTCTCGCGGAGCACCAGCGGCGCGCCGATCCAGCCTCGGATCAACTTGGCTCCCGGCATCGCATCGCTCTCGACCCATCCCGACTCCTCCTGCACGTCGGATATCAACATCGGCCCGTCGCTCGCCAGTACTTTCCAGGCCAATACATCCGGGTCTTTCATGAGCGTTTGCCCGATCAGGCTGTCTCCCTCTTTAAATCCAATGGATGACACGAGCCGAAGGGACTCATCTTCAATGATGAAGATGCTTGCGCTGTCGTATTCGATTACTCGTGCGAGCTGGCGCAGCACCTGTTCGAACACCAGAGCAGGGTCGAGTGCCGAATTAATGATGCGGGCGATCTCCTGAAGGGTCTCCGCGAAGCTCTTGCGCTCCTGCTCGGCACGGAATAGGCGTGCGTTTTCGACCGCAATTCCGGCCTGATCTGCGATGGCACGCAGTAATTCGCCGTCTGCCCGGGTGAAATGGTCCGGCTGCGGGTGAACCAGGGTGACCACCCCCACCACGCGATCTCTCGCCAGCAGAGGCGCGCTGATCGCAGATCGAGGGTTTCCATTTTCGTCGTCGGGGTGCCGATCGAGCCAGCGCTTGTCA
>CAYZXF010000060.1:0-1939 GCA_964482355.1 uncultured Anaerolineaceae bacterium
CAATAATCGACGCAATGAGTTGAGACAGCCGCCGAAGCAGGCCATTCCTAGATTCTTGATCAGGTTCTATGGATTTTTCGCCGCATCACCGAGATCGGCGAGCAGAGCGACGAATTCTGGTTCGTCGCGCATCGAATCGTAATATGGCAGGAACGGTTCCAAAAACGGCATGACGAAACTCGGCTCCGCAAGACTCGTCCGAATGCATTCCACCGCTGCTGTTGTGGCTCTGGCCATTCCGAGTACCCGGCAGGCATGGTGTCGAACATTGGCTAGCTCTGCCAAATCTTCGGCGGCTCTACGCCGCCAGCGTCGGATCAGTCGTTCGGTTTCTTCAGTGTTCCCCTCGGCAGCGGTCACAAGGGCAATATCAAGATATACGCTGTAGTGAGGGACCTTGCCGTCTGATTGGCGATCTTTATCAAAGTCTGTTCGCGCCTGGGTCAGGAGTTCTGCCAGACGATTACTTCGGTGCATGAACCAGTAGGTAACGATCTGATTCCATTCCTTAATGGAAATAACGCCCGACTTGAAGCCTGGCTCTTGCATGGCACTCAACATTTTTTCGGCGCCCGAATAATCTCTGATCGCGATGCGTGCTTCCCACAAATGCACCGGGTCAGCGACATCTTCAAAGTCCTTTTGAAGTGCTGCCTGAGCCTCCACCCAGCGACCGAGATCCCGATGTGCATTCAATTGGAGAAGTCCGTGCTGAGACGAGAGTTCATAATCCTGAAATGTGGAATTCTCGATTTCCCTTGTGGCGTCTTCGTACCGGTGAGAGAGCACAAGTGTCGTGGCCAGACCTTGAGTCCAACGCGGGTTTCGTGGATCCAGTGTATGAGCCAGCCGTTGCGACTCGGCCATGCCTTCGAAATCTCCCTGGCGGCGCTGAATCCACGACTTCAATTCCACGACGCGCACGTCGCTCGGCAACATGTCCTGAGCTTGCGTAATCAATTGGTGCGCACGATCGTAGTTCTTCAAAATGTAATAGGTGTAGAAAGCCTGCGCGATCAGATAGTCGGCCGATTTTGGCGCCAATGTCCGGATCTGCTCCAGTACCTGCTCTGCCCGTTGGATCAACTCGGGGTCTTCCTCGCTAAAATTCTCAAGGCTGAGAATACCGGCCAGCTCGGCCCATGCCCGGGTGAAGGTTGGGTCCAGTGCCACGGCCTCCTCCAATGCCTGGCGGAAAGCCGTATTGTCAAAACGGACACCTGAGTCCCGAATCTCCATCGCCCGGTGATAAGCCCGGTACGCCGCCATGTTCTCGGTCGGAAGCACTGTCAGTTGCGTGGCATCCTGAACTGTCAGTGTGGCTTTCAATGCAGATGTAATAGCGCGTGCGATCTCCGTCTGCACGTCGAAGATATTTGCCGCCGACAACTCGCGATCGTAGGTCTGTGCCCACAGGTGTTCGTCGGTCCGCGCATCAATGAGCTGCGCGTTGATGCGAATTCGGTTACCGGCGCTCTGGACGCCGCCCTCCAAAATGGCATCGGCACCCAGTTCCTTGCCGATCTCACGTATATTGCTGACGGTATTTCGATACTCGAGCACGGACGTGCGAGAGATCACGCGAATCGATTGCAGCTGTGCCAGTTGGGTCAGGAGATCTTCGTGCACGCCTGAGGCGAAAAACTCGCTGTCCCCTCCCAGGCTTGCGGATACGAACGGCAACACGGCCAGCATCGGTGGGCCCTCGCGTACCGTAACTTTCTCCTCCGCGGGAGCAGAGACCACTGGATCATCCCTGCTGAATTTCTCCACCACGAAAATCCCGATTGCTACCGATAGCATCACTAACACGGCGATATCGAGTTTGCGGCCGCTTCCGGGTGCGTGCGCAGGATGGTCCGTCGCCTCCTTTTTAATGCCCTCCTGTGTGATCTCGTATACCCAGGAGAAGATCGCCACTGGCAAGATGCCGAGGGGA
>CAYZXF010000061.1:0-4882 GCA_964482355.1 uncultured Anaerolineaceae bacterium
GCTAACAAAGTTGCGGATATCGGCGAATAGCACCGTGACCGGCCGGGTCTCGCCATACAGCTTTAAGTAGCGGTCGGGGTCGGTCAGGATTACGTCCGTGACATCTTCTGCCACGTACCGGTCGAGCACTTCTCGCAACAGCTCGTTTCTCGATTCAACTTCGTCGTGAAGGCGCTTGATACGAAGCAGCGAGCGTACTCGGGCGAGAAGCACAATCGAGCTATAAGGCTTGGTGATGAAGTCATCCGCTCCAGCTTCAAAGGCGTTGAGCTTCTCATCTTCGCTGTCGAGAGCCGTAATAATCACGACTGGTACAAAACGCGTAGCGGCGGTCGCCTTGAGCCGGCGGCAGAGTTCAAGCCCGTCCATCTTTGGCATTTGCACGTCGATCAGTGCTAGGTCAGGAGAGTAGCTCAATGCCTGCGTGAGTGCTTCCTCACCATTTGAAGCAGTCAGGACTTCGCAATCGGAGGCGATGAGGTAAGCCTGGAGCAGATCTCGGTTAAGCCAGTCATCATCAGCGACCAAGATACGGGGCTTCCGATTGAAGACAGATGAGAGAACCATCGTCGGATCGGTAGAGATCTTTGGCACAGTGATGCCCACGGCTCGATCGCCTGACTTCTCCCTCGGAGGAGCCTTTTCTGTAATGTCCATCGAAGGTTTCAGCGCAGGTGCGCCCTTCGTCTTTGGCATCGGTTATTCAGGATCTCCTGTCGCGTTAGCGTTCTTCAGTTAAAGTCCTCACAGCGTATCTTATCCAATGTACGGATCCTCCCAGGCCGTACTTATAGGCTGATAATGATCAGCGCACCCAGAATCGAACCGATCACTGCGCTGCCATAGCAGGCGACGGCGATTGCCCGCTTGCTTGCTCTTAGCCCGAGATCCATGACTGTAAAGCGGAACCGGTGGGCCCAGTGAAAGAGAGGCAATGAGATCAGCGCCAGGAGAAATAGCTTGGTAATTGGGTGCGAAACCAGGGCCAGAACACGCTCGTATTCAAGAGCGCCCCCCAGCCAACCTGCCGGTCCAGCAATACCGGTAAGCACAACGAGGCTCGGCACCAGAAACGCCGCAACCACGCCTCCCGCGCCGAACAGAAGCCAGAACACGGGTTCGTTGCTCTTACGCATCCATCAGCCTCGCATAAAGATCACGACAATGAGCGCGGACACGACGATCCAGGCTACGTAGTTGGCGCCTACAATGAGTTTCGATGGAACCCGATACTCGCCGATCCTTATGACAACAATATTCGGGAGAAGGCCGAACCAGGTGACCGTGTGGTACAACGCGGCGATCAGCACCACGACAGCGAAGGCGATCATGCCCGGTGTAGCGAGGAAGTCCAAGTAAGTTTCGTATGCCGCGCGTCCCAAAGAAAGCTGATATAGCAGAACGAGAAACAAGATCAAAAAGAGTGCGATGAAGACGCTGGTCAGCTCGCGCAGGATGAATAGGAAGTAGACCCGCCGCTTGAGCCACCAGGTGGTTGGAACTGGGCGTACGAACGGTCTCATCGGCCCTTCCACGGCATCAAAACATCCCTAAACCAATCGGTAGTAGTGGACAATTTTTCCTGTTGGATGGCGCCGGCCGGATCGACATTTACGGGGCATACGACCGTACAGGTGCCAATGTATGTGCAGGCCCAGATACCCTCCTCCGTAGAGAGCACCTGCTCCCGCCAACTGCGGCCCTGATCGCGCGAATCCAAATTGTAGCGATGAGCCAGTGCAATCGCAGCCGGCCCTGTGAAATGTGGGTCCAAGGCGTAGACTGGACAGGCCGAGTAGCACAGCATGCAATTGATACACATGCTGAACTGCTTGTAACCAGCCAGCTCAGCCGGCGTCTGTCGGTACTCGCCCTCCGAGATTGGCTTCTCGTCTTCACGAAGGATCCATGGCTTAACGCTGGTCAGCTTCTCCATGAAGTCGTCCATCACGATCACCAAGTCCCGCTCGATGGGAAAATTAGCTAGCGGTTCAACCCGAATGGGATTGGGATAGTAATCCCGAAGGAATGTAGCGCAGCTTAGCTTAGGCTCCCCATTGATCATCATCCCGCAACTGCCGCATATGCCCATTCGACAAGACCAACGATAGGATAGGGTGCCATCGATGTGATCCTTAATATGGTTGATTGCATCGAGCACGACCCAGTCCTCGCGATACTCGCTCTCATAGGTCTGAAATGTGGGTTCTTGCTCCTGCTCCGGTCGGTAGCGGAGCACTTCTAACGTGATGGTCGGTTTCGACATGCCTATTTTCCGTACACTCTTTCTGTTGGGGGCCAGTCCGTTATGACAACATCCTTATATTCGATCCTTGGTGCGCCATCCGTTTGATAAGCCATCGTATGGGTCAGGAAATTCTCGTCATCGCGCTGAGGAAAATCGGTTCGCTGGTGCGAGCCGCGCGATTCTATTCTCGCGAGCGCGGAATGCGCGATAGCCTCGGACACATCCAACATGAAATCAAGTTCGAGCGCTCCTATAAGTTCTGTGTTAAAGGTGCGGCTGGTATCGGCGAGTTGGAGCTGACCATATCGCTCTCGAAGCTCCTCAAGTTTCGCACAAGTCGACTGTAACGACGCCTCATCGCGATAGATACCCGCTCCCGATTCCATCGTATTGCGCATCTCATCTCGCAAAGTTGCGATCTTCTCGGTACCTCCCTCATTACGGAGGAATTGCTCTTCAATTCTGCGCGCCTCATCGCGAGCCTGGGACTCCAGCGCCTGAATATCAAGCTCCGCGTTTTCCACAGCAAATTTCGCTGCACCCTTGCCCGCCTGATTTCCGAAGACCAGCAACTCGGTCAGCGAATTAGAACCCAGGCGATTGGCGCCGTTAATGCTCACACTGGCCACCTCGCCCGCGGCAAATAAACCAGGAAGCGGTGTGGCGGCGCGCAAGTCAGTGTGCACACCTCCCATCATATAGTGGATCACGGGCCGGACGGGGATCAGCTCTTCTACCGGATCGATTCCCGCGTATTTAATGGCCAGCTCGCGAACCAAAGGAAGTTTCCTCTCAATTTTCTCCTTACCTAAGTGGCGGATATCAAGATGAACATAATCGCCGTAAGGTCCCTCAATGGTCCGGCCCTTTTCGGATTCTTTCACAAAGGCCATCGATAGTTTGTCACGGGGCCCAAGCTCCATGGCACGCAGACGAGGCCAAGGGTCCGGAGGTCCAAGCTCATAATCTTGCAGGTATCGATATCCATCTTTATTAACCAAGATGCCGCCCTCGCCCCGGCTGGCCTCGGTGATCAGCAGGCCAGTGCCGGGCAAGCCTGTGGGATGATATTGGACAAACTCCATATCCTTTAACGGAACACCAACCCGATAGGCTAAGGCCATGCCATCCCCTGTGACAATAGCACCGTTGGTGGTAAAGGGGAAAACCCGACCCGCTCCCCCAGTACACAGGATCACCGCTGGAGCAGCGATCAACCGCACCTCGCCGCTCCGCAAATTCAGCGCAGTGAGACCCTGACAACGACCGTCCTCCACCAACAGACTGGTGGCAAACCACTCATCATAGCGCTTCACTTCTTGATATTTAAGGGATGTTTGGAACAGGGTGTGCAGCATGTGGAAGCCGGTCTTATCGGCTGCAAACCAGGTCCGCTCAATCTTCATTCCGCCAAAAGGACGAACCGCGACGCTTCCGTCCTTTTCCCGACTCCATGGACAACCCCAGTGCTCAAGCTGGATCAATTCTTTGGGACATTCTTCTGCGAAAAACTGTACTGCGTCCTGGTCCGCAAGCCAGTCCGACCCGCTGATCGTGTCATCAATATGGGCCTCAAGGCTGTCATTCTCCTTGATCACTGCTGCTGCACCCCCTTCGGCCGCGACGGTATGGCTGCGCATAGGAAAAACCTTCGAAACCACGGCGATATCGAGCTCGGGGTTGGCCTCCGCCGCCGCGATCGCAGCGCGAAGCCCCGCACCACCGCCTCCAATAATGACAATATCGTGTTGAATGCTATCGGTCATCTTTTTGGAATCTCTCCTGCTTCGAGTGAAAATTGATCGGGGGAGCTCGGGATCAACACGAGGAGCCGGCTCCCACCTTGGATGCTATCTTGCCAGAGATGGGCCAGAGGGATTCTTCCCTCCGAGGCTCGCGGCGTGAAAGTGAGGTATTTGGGATTTATTAAAACTCTGCAGAGCAACGGCGATTTTACCACTTTTCATTAAACCCCCCTTCGGACAGGACCCGGCTCCATCCCATACCGTCCAGCCCTATCCACTTCTCTCCTGCATTGTTGCTACTCTTGGGGACTTATCGGATCGCCCATATCGCAGCCAGGCCAACCAGAGCACGGCCGGAATCAGGCCTGCAGCAGCCATCAACCACATCAAGCCGCTCACGCCAATCGATGTAGCGTCCAGCAGCCATCCTCCAATCGCCCCGCTGATCGCGGCGCCTAATGTAAAGACTGCAATCTCCACTGCGAATACACGCCCCTGATAGTTTTCGGGCACGAGTTGGTATAGCAGTTGAGTGGTGAATACCCAAATGGCGCCCACCGCGAAGGTGCGGATGAACATCCCAACCAGCACTGTCCCGAACGTCGTAAGTTGCGCTGCGACCACCAGTCCTACCGTTGCAAGCAAATAGAGTGGGGGAAGGATAAGCCGTATCGATCGCTCTCGATCGCCGGTGACCCGACGAGAAAGGATGGGGCCAATTCCGGTGCCGAGGCCGACGACCGCAAACAATATCCCCAGACTCGTGGCACCACCTTCACCGATGACAAAGATGCTTTCGGAGATCTGGACCATTACGATGTTGATTGCGCCGCCCGCGATGAGAAGTCCCAGCGCTGCCTTATGGAGCGTTATGAAAAGGATGTCAGCT
>CAYZXF010000062.1:0-3973 GCA_964482355.1 uncultured Anaerolineaceae bacterium
CTCCACGGTCGTGCGTACACCTAAGAATAGAGCCTGTAATGAGCCGAGGATTTCCTCGACCTCCCCGGATCGAACATGCTCTTGCTTTCGAAACAGGTTGTCGACGTAGTGTTCAAAAATAGCGAGCCTTTCATTCTCCGAAATCCAGCCGCGAACTGATTCTGCACCTAAGGCGATAAGCTCTGGATCTACAAAAGCGTACGCTGCAAGCACTTTGCCTACGACATCTTGTGCGCGGCCAAGCATCTCAGCTGCCTGTGGATCCAGCGAATCGACCGAAAGATTTACGTAGGAGTAGGCGAACAATCGCAGCGCTCGACCGAGCGTATCCTCAATCGCGTCAAATACTTCGAGCAATACCGGCGGGCCCTCACCTAATCGACCGTGGTAGCCCTCGAACTGAGCCAGATCACTTGCCAGCGCTTCCGCTTCAGCGACCCAAGCCTGTCGATCGGGATAGACGCTCTCGGCGTTCCATGTGAATTCGATAGGGATCTCGCTGCGCTGGCGCAGGGTCGTGTCCGACATTTAGTTGCTCCTCTTTACGCTGGATTCCGTACAGCTCAGTCCGCCGCCGAGGCCGGTTCTGGCTGCGCTTCCGTCACGATGTCGTAGCGGGGGCTGGTCAGGGTTAGCAGACCCCAACCGACGCCTGCGGCAATAATCGATCCAGCCAAGATGCCGATCTTTGCATTTGAAAGCAGCCTTGGATCTTGGAATGCGGCCTGCGCAATGAATATAGAGATCGTGAAGCCGATACCGGCCAGGACGCTGGCACTCAGGAACTGGCGCCAGCTGATGTCTATCGGTTTTTCCGCGATGCCTGTTCGTGTGGCCAGCCACGCGAATGCCGCTACACCGATCGGCTTGCCCAATACAAGACCGAAGATGATTCCCAGACTCACCGGATTCAGGAGCGCCAGGCCGTCTGCTCCGCCCAGCGGGACGCCGGCATTGGCCAACGCAAAGATCGGCAAGATCAGATATGCCACCCACGGCTGAAGCTCATGCTCCAGCCGCTGTGCCGGAGGTTCCATGCGCTCGAGGATCGTCTTCAGGGTCCGAACCAGGGCTTGCTCCCGCACCTCCTCCTCGCCGTACTCATACCGATTGAGCACTGTATCCGTCTGTTCCATCAACCGCTTAACATTCGGGGGGCTGCGGGTCGGGATGGTGACTGCTAGAAGAACCCCGGCAAGCGTAGGATGAACACCGGAGTTTAGAAATGCCAGCCACAGCCCAATTCCGAGCAGCGAGTAAGGCAAGGGTGAGAAGACCCTCCACCGGTTGAGAAGCAACAGTCCAGCGAAGAACAGGGCTGCAACAAATAAGGCTGCGACGTTGATCTCGGAGGTATAGAAGAGCGCGATCACCAGAATTCCGCCCACATCATCTGCGATGGCCATCGCGGTGAAGAATATCTTCAGAGAGAGCGGTATTCGCCCGCCGAGCAGGGTCAGGATGCCCAGCGTGAACGCGATGTCCGTCGCCACCGGGATCGCCCATCCCCGCATGGCGATTGGATTGGATGCATTAAATGCGGCATAGATCAATGCCGGCACAATCATTCCACCCACGGCGGCAGCGATTGGCAAAGCCGCCTTCTTCGCACTTGCGAGCTCCCCGGCAGTAACCTCGCGTTTGATCTCCAATCCGAGCACAAAAAAGAAGATCACCATCAGACCTTCGTTCACCCACTCCAGCAGGCTTCGCTCTAGATGAAGATTGCCCAGGGAAAATCCTGCCTCCGTGTGCCAGAATTCCACGTACGACTCTGCGAAGGGGGAATTGGCCCAGATAAGCGCCGCCGCGCTGAAGATGAGCAGCATCAGCCCACCGGAGGCCGCCAGGCGTGTGAATTCGGAGGTTAGCGCGCTGATGCGCACTCCCATCGGCTTACGGACTGCCTCGAGCAGGGAATCCGGATCCCAGGCTCCGTCGTAGCGCGTCCCGTTGATGAACCAGGTGGGCGTTCCCTGCACTCCGCTCTTTATTCCGCTCCTGAAGTCCTCATTGATCTTCTTCGAGTGAGAGTGCTCATCGAGCGCAGCCTGGAATTTGCCTGTGTCCAGATCAAGCTCTCGGGCATACTCAAGCATGTCCCACTGCTCCAGGCTGTCCTGGTGTTGAAATAGCAGGTCATGCATTTCCCAGAACTTGCCCTGCTCACCAGCTGCTTCTGCCGCCTCTGCCGCGAGCTTGGCGTGCGGGTGCACGGATCGGTTTGGGAAGTGACGGAAGACCAGACGTACTGCATCCCCAGTGCGTTCCTGGATTTCGTGGACAGAGTTTTCGGCCTGGCCGCAGTACGGGCACTCGTAATCCCCGTACTCCACCAGGGTTACGGGCGAATCCTCGGGGCCTTTCGAGTGGTCCTGATCGGAAACGGGCGGAGTGAGCCTTACTCTGGATTCAGAAGACATTGTTGAATGATCGATCGTATCGATCTATGACTACGCGGAAGATCTCAGAACGTGAGAAGCTCTTCGATGGCCGCTTCGATTCGTTCGGTATTGGGAAGCACCGCATGCATGAGCCCTGCATTGTAAGGGATAGGCACATTGGGGGTGGTTAGCCGTCGCACGGGTGCGTCCAGATCCATGAAGGCCTCGGATGCAACCGTCGCCAGGATTTCGCTCGCGAATCCGGCCGTCCATGTGTCTTCCTGTATCACCAGACAGCGGCCGGTGCTGCGTACCGAATCGAGCACCCCTTCCTGATCCCAGGGGCTGATCGTGCGCAGGTCCAGCACTTCGACGCGCCCTTCAAAGCGCTCGGCCGCCTCCAACGACGGATAGACCATAGCGCCCCAGGTTACCAGGGTTAGCTCATCGCCTTCGGATAAGCTGGTCAGCTTGCCGAACGGTACAACGTAATCCGGGCCAGGGTCTGGTCGGCGCGCTTCGGCGGCATCGAGCAACGCCCGATGCTCAAAGAAGTATGTGGGGTCCTCGCCGCGCAGACCGGTTCTCAGTAGGCCGGCTGCATCAGCTGCGTTTGAGGGAAATGCCAGGCGCCAGCCGGGGGTATGTGCAAATATCGACTCCCCCGTTACCGAGTGCCAGGGATCACCGATCTTCTTGCTGTACCCTACCGGAATGCGAACCACGATTGGGGCCGCGAATTTCCCCCCGGTTCGCCAGCGAATCGTCCCGAGGTCGTTGAGCTGCTCGGCAGCCGGATCGGCATACTTTCGGAACTGAATCTCTGGAATCGGGAGCAGGCCCGCCAACGCCATGCCGACCGCACGTCCGATGATGCCTTCCTCTGACAAGGAGGTATCGAAGACTCGCTCTTCACCGTACCTGCTCTGCAGGTCCATTGTGGCGCCGTGCACCCCGCCTTTGGCTCCGACATCCTCTCCAAAAACCAGCGCTCGTGGATTGGATTGCAGCTCGCTTTCCATCACAGCTCGGACGGTATCAAGCAGATTCACCCTGGGTCCGGAAGTGTTGGGCTCCTTCGGAACAGGTTCCGTGCGCGGGCCCAATTCCGGGGTCAAGCCCCCTACTTTTTGTGCCTTTCCATCGTAGAAGAGATTATCCGTAGCAGTGTTCGGCTCCGGTTCCGGAAGTGCGCGCGCGGCTTGCAACGCTTGCTCTAGCTCGGCCTCAGCCGAATCTCGCAGGGAATTGAGCACGGATTCTCCGAGAACCTCTTGCAACGCATGCATGGGATCCCGCCGCTCTTCGGCGGCTAGTTCCTCTTCGCTGCGATACGCCTGGTTGTCGATGAAGGTATGGCCCTGCAGCCGCGGTACGCGGAGATGCAGCAGGCAAGGACCAGTGCCACTTCTCACGTATTGAACCGCTTCTTGAATGAGCTCAGAGGTTCGACTCGGATCAAAGCCGCTTCCGCTGAGCGTTAGCAAGTTTCGGAATGAGCCCAGGTTTTCGGCAATGTTGCCGCCCGGAGTTTGCAGTTCGCCGCGAACCGAAATTCCGTAGGCGTTATCTTCAATGAAAAAGAGCAT
>CAYZXF010000063.1:0-3655 GCA_964482355.1 uncultured Anaerolineaceae bacterium
GTAAGAAGCAGGACGCCAGCGCCGACTACACGGCCGCGGCTTACTACACTGCGCACTTCGCTCAGATCCTGCTCGATGGGAAATCCTTTCCCGATGTCGACGTGCTGAAAATCGATGTCCCCTCTGACGCAACGAAGGATACTCCCTGGCGGCTCACGCGACTCTCGCGCCTCCAATATTACGTACCCCTAAAACCTGAGCGAGAACACCCCGAGCAAGAGGTGCAACTCGATTTCGAAATCCGATTTGACGAAAACGAACTGGAGCCAGATTCGGATGTCTACGCCGTGCGCGTAGCGCGTGAAGTTTCTGTCACACCCATGAGCCTCGATATGACTTCCCGAGCCGATTTTGGCGAGATCGAAAGCCAATTTCGTGAATACGACTCGAGCTTATAATCAAGCTCGCGGTTCCCACTAACAAAAGCCCATAATCGAAGCGCTTCATCGCAAATCCTAGACCCCGGAGGTGCCTGTGATTGGAACGAAACTAGGCCCACACGGAATCATTGAAGAAATCAGGAGTTGCCTGTGATTGGAACGAAGCTCGGCCCGTACGAAATCACCGAAGAGATCGGCAAGGGCGGCATGGCCACGGTCTATCGCGCATACCAGCCCAGCATGGACCGGCATGTTGCGGTGAAAGTAATCCGCGCCAGCATCCTGGGCGATTCGGTGGGACGCGATCGTTTTACACGCGAGGCAAAGCTTGTAGCGAAACTGGAGCACCCGCACCTGCTGCCCGTGTACGACTTCGATGGCGCCCACGATCCTCCCTATATCGTCATGCGCTTCCTGGAGGGCGGGACGCTCAAGCAAGTGATGGATGCCGATCGGCTGCCGCCGGAGGAGATGCTCTATACGCTCCGACAGGTCGCCACCGCCCTCGATTACGCCCACCGTCAGGAAGTGGTGCACCGAGACCTCAAGCCCTCCAACATCATGATTGATCGCGAAGGCAACGCCTTCGTGGCCGACTTTGGGATTGCACGCGTGACGGATGCCGCCAAGGATCTCACGGGCACAGGGAATGTCATTGGTACCCCCGGCTACATGGCTCCCGAACAAGCGCGTGGCATGGATGGAGTGGACGGAAGGGCCGATGTCTACTCGCTCGGCGTGATCGCCTTCGAGTTGCTGGCAGGTCGTGGTCCCTACGACCGCGACAGCGCGGTAGAGGAATTGATGGCGCACCTGCAAGAGCCAATACCGGATATCACGGAGATGAACTCTGAGCTTGGCCCTGAGGTGAACGAGGTGGTTCAGAAGGCGCTCGCGAAGGACCGCGACGACCGATATTCAACCAGCGGGGAGTTCATCGATGAGTTGGGCAAGGCGCTTCACAAACAGGCTACTGGCTCACCCTCTCAGCTCAGGAACCTGACCCAATCTTTCGCCGCGGAGCAGATCGCGGCCATGGATGCCGGATCGGAGGAAGTTCAGACACCCTCGGATGTGCAGCGTCAAATGACCGCGCTGTATATGGACGTGAGCGACTTCGCCGAACTGCTCTATGAGAGTGAAGAAACCGACGCCGTACAGCGGGACATTGATCGACTGTGGCATGCGTTCGAGGGTATTGCCGAAGATCACGGCGGCAAGCTCGAAAGCCGCACTGGAGAGGCCGGCCTCATAATTTGGGGCAGGGCTGAAACGAACGAAAGCGATCCCGAGCAGGCCATCCGTGCTGCGCTCCAAATGAAAGAAACCATCGTCACTCAAGCAGAAAAACGTTGGGGTGAGTCAGAAGAGGAACTGCCGTTTAAGGCTGCTATCACGACCGGCCCGGTGCTGTTGACGCGAGAGCGAAGCGGCGATACCACGGCCAGCGGCGCAACCATTACGCTGGCAGGCCGATTGAAGGAAGCGGCACCGCCCGGCGAATTGATGATTTCACATGACACCTACACCCAGGTAAGAGGGGTCTTCACCGTCGGCCAGCTTCCTCCGGTCCGCATGCGCGGACGTTCCGAGCCGCTGGAGGTCTATCAAGTGCTCGAGGCAAGACCAAGGGCTTTCCGACAACAAGCGCGGGGGATTGAGGGCGTTGAGACCAAAATGATCGGCCGCGAGCCGGAGCTCAAGATCCTGCAGGACGCGCTCACCCTGACCATGGAAGATGGCGAAACGCAGGTCGTGACCGTTGTAGGGGAAGCCGGCGTCGGCAAGTCCCGACTGCTGTACGAGTTCTTCGCATGGGTACAGCTTATGCAGGAGACCGTGTGGTTCTTTGAGGCACGCGCCACCCAGCCCTCGATGTTGCAGCCGTATTCCCTTACCAGAGATCTCTTTTCCTTCCGATTCGGCATCCTGGACAACGACCCGCTTCCTGTGGTGCACCAAAAATTCGAGGAAGGCATCGCAGGGTTCATGAACGGCGACACCAACAATGTGGCGCCCATGATCGGTCAGCTGGTGGGTTTTGACTTCTCCGACAGCACGATTGTGCAGCCCAAGATGGAGGATCCAGAGAGTTTCCACCGCGAAGCGCTTGGATACCTGGGCGAATTTTTCCTGACCGCAACCAAGACAAACCCGGTCTTGATCCAGGTCGAAGACATCCACTGGGCCGACGAGCGGTCGCTCGATCTGCTCAATGGACTGGCGCGCGAAAATACCGAAATTCCGCTGTTCATTATCTATATGGCACGTCCAGGTCTCTACGATCGTCGACCCTCTTGGGGAGAGGGCCAGGAATTTCACGCACGGCTCGCCCTGAACCCGCTCTCGCGCCTGGACAGTCGCAGGCTGGTGCGCGAAATGTTGAAAAGAGTGGACAAAGTCCCGACCGAGCTGCGCAATCTGATCATCGAGCGAGCAGAGGGCAATCCCTATTACATGGAGGAGCTGATCAAGACTCTCATCGACGACGGCGTGATCATCAAAGGAGACGATGAGTGGACCATCGAGATGGACAGACTGAACCCGGATCGCGTACCGGGAACATTGGTCGGCGTGTTGCAATCCCGCCTGGATAGCTTCCCGGCCGGTCAGCGGGCGCTGATGCAGCGCGCCTCTGTCGTTGGCAGGATTTTCTGGGAGAGCGCGGTTGCTCACCTAAGTTTGAAGGAAGGAACGACGGCAGGGGTAGTCGCCAGCATGCTCAACGACCTGCGCCGCCGCGAAATGATCTTCAAACGGGAAGAGTCGGCGTTTGAAGGAACCGCCGAGTACGGTTTCCGGCATGCCATTCTGCGCGATGTCGTTTATGACACGATCGTTCCCCGTCAGCGCCGTGAATATCACAAACAGGTTGCAGAATGGCTGATTAAGGCCGGCAAGGACCGCTTGGACGAATACAACCTTTTGATTGCCGAGCATTTCGAGCGGGCGGAGGAGATGGCATTGGCCTCGGAGTACACGAGCCGGGCCGCCCAGGTGGCCGCAATTCGCGGGACGATTGACGAATCGATCGCCGTGGCGTCCAGAGCTTTGGCGCTACTGGAGGGCGTCGATGCCCCGGAGCAGCGGATGGCGCTCCAATTCCAGCTGGGCGAGCAATACGGGATCAAGGGAAATTACGATGCGGCCCTCGCTCAATTCGAGCCGGCGCTGGCAACTGCCAGAGAGCTTGGAGATCGAGCCGCAGAGGCCCAAGCGCTGAGCGAGCTAGGAAGAGTCAAGGGGACCTGGCAGCAGGATTACGAATCCGGCCA
>CAYZXF010000064.1:0-2770 GCA_964482355.1 uncultured Anaerolineaceae bacterium
TCGAGGCGGAAGCGGTTCTGGAAAGCGTGCCGGTCAACTACGAAACTGGTCAGCCCGCGCTGAGCTATCTTCAGGCTGCGCTGGAGCGAGGGATGCACGCCATCACGTCTAATAAAGGCCCGGTCGTATATGGGTACCGCAGTCTTTCTGAAATCGCTCAAGCTCATGACAGCCGCTTTCTTTTTGAGGCTACGGTAATGGACGGGGCGCCGATCTTCTCGACCTGGCGCGAGGGACTGCCGGGAGCACGGTTGATGTCATTTCGGGGAATACTGAATTCGACAACCAACTATCTGCTCACCGAGATGGAGGCTGGGAAGGCATTCGAGTCGGCCCTGGAAGAAGCTCAGGCGATCGGCGTGGCCGAGACCGATCCGTCAGGCGACATCGACGGTTGGGACGCGGCAGTCAAGGTCGCCGCACTTGCGACAGTTCTAATGGAATACCCGCTTGGCATCGAAGACGTGGAGCGCCAGGGAATTGGCGAACTGGATGCGGCCAAAATCCGAGATGCAGTGGAAGCGGGGCAGCGATGGAAGCTGATCTGCAGCGTTTGGCGTGAGGAGAATAAGGTGTTGGGTAGAGTGCGTCCGGAGCGAGTGGGGCCTGAAGATCCTCTCTATCACGTGCGCGGGACTTCGTCTCAGATCACGTTCTCGAGCGATGTACTCGGTGATCTCACGATCATGGGCACAGATCCGGGCCCGGACACGACCGCTTACGGCATGTTTGCGGATCTGCTCAACGCGGTGAGAACAGCTTAGCTTGCTGAGCAGGGTCTGAGCTTCCCATTAAGAATGGTGAATGAACTTTCGGAGGAAGATTACGCACTCTGAATCGCGCCTTATGCCACTTCCTTGACACGGTATGGGCACAATGCTAGACTGCGTTTCGATCCGGTACAGGAGGAGTTTATGACAATTCAACTTCCTGATAACGCAAAGGTTTTGGGCAATGCCCTGCCTGAGCAGATTGCGCTTGCTACCGGTTGAATTAGATCTTGAGTCAACACGCCGCGGGCGCTGCGCAATTGCCCGCGGTTTTTTTATTTCCAACATGAAATTAGCGGGCCGCGGAAAACTGGCGGCCCGATTGGGTTAAGGAGAATGACGTGCAGCATCAAATCAAGGTGGACAATGTTCCAGAGATCGAAGGGGTTGCTTTCCGTGGTTTTCGGGGAGAGGTCGACTACCCGGCGATGGTGACCATCTGGGATAAATCGAATGATTTCGACCAGATCAACCAATTCAACTCAGTAGTGGACATCCAGCGGTCCTACTCCCATCTCACGAACTGTGACCCCTTCAAGGACATGCTGTTCGCCGAAGCGGACGGCGAGCCGATTGGATATTGCCGTGTATTTTGGAGGCAGCAGCCCGATAAGGATCGAATTTATTGGCACTTTGGCACCTTGTTGCCCGATTGGCGAAGAAGAGGGATCGGAAGGGCGATGCTGAGATGGTGCGAGCGGCGGCTGCGCGAAATCGCTTCCGAGCATCTGCAAGATGGCGAGCGTCACCTACAGACCTTTGGAGCAGATAAGCAAGTAGGAAAGGAAGAGCTTTGCCGGAGCGAAGGATACGAGCCGATCCGCTTCGAAGTCGAAATGGCTCGCACTCTGGATGGCGATCTACCAGAGGTGTCTTTGCCGCCAGATCTCGAGCTTCGAACGGTCTTGGATGAGCACGTTCGGCCCATTTGGGATGCCAGTGCAGAGGCGTTCCGTGACCACTGGGGCTACGTTCCTCCAACAGAGGAGAGCTATCAAGAATGGCTCGATTGGCGGTCCTTCAATCCCGAGCACTGGAAGGTCGCCTGGGATGGCGATCAAATTGCTGGGATGGTGCTCAATTTCATCGATGAGGACGAGAACGCAAAGTATGATCGCCGGCGAGGCTACACTGAATTTATCAGCGTGCGGCGTCCTTGGCGCCGCCGCGGGCTGGCACGTGCGCTGATCGCGAAAAGCTTCCGCCACTTGCGAGATCAAGGGATGGACGAAGCTGCCCTGGGAGTGGACACCCAAAACCTTACCGGCGCTTTTCGTCTTTACGAGAGCATGGGGTTCGAAAAAGTGATGCGGTGGACGGATTACCGCAAGAATATGGGGTAGCAACTGTGGACGCAAGAGAGTCAATACCAGAGGGATATTCTGCCCGCCCGGCTACCATGGCCGATTTGGAACGGGTGGTTGAATTCATTAACCAATTTGCTACCGCCATAACGGGCGGCGGCGAAACGACCGTCGACAGAGCACGTGGAGAATGGAAGACACCAGGATTCAGTCCCGAGTCTAATGTCCGACTCGTCGAAACAGTCGCGGGAGAGCTTGTCGGAGCGGTGGAAGTGTGGGACGTCTCCGAGACACCCGTAGCACCGTGGGTCTTTGGCAACGTTCATCTCGACCACGAGGGGATCGGCATCGGCAGTTATCTGGTTGGCTGGGCTGAGCAGCGCGCCGCAGAAGTCATCTCACGCGTCCCCGAAGATGCTCGGGTGGTCATGAGAGTCGGCATTTATCACGGCCATGAGTCCTCCGAAAAGCTGCTCAAAGATCGAGGCCATGAAGCCGATCGGTACTTCTGGCGCATGACGATCGATCTTCAAGGGACGCCGGAGCCGGCCAGTTGGCCGGATGGCATTGAACTTCGACCCTTTGATCGCGAGCGGGATGCGGAGGCAGTCTACCGTGCTGAAGATGAAGCGTTCGAAGATCACTGGGGCCACATCCCAGAATCGTTTGAAGCCGGATTTAAGCGTTGGTCGCATT
>CAYZXF010000065.1:0-3321 GCA_964482355.1 uncultured Anaerolineaceae bacterium
TGACTAAAGGGACGCTCCGTGGCCTCCTCAAACAGCACCGCATATTGTTCTGGCGTTAGGAGCTCACGCCATTCTTCGAGTGTTTTTGTCAGCTTCTGGATTGGATTGGTAGTCACCGCAGCCTCCAGCATAGAGGATACCGCAGACATCTTGCGATCGAAGAATTCCGGCTTGGAGGATTGCCTGCAATAGCGGAAACATATCCGCCTGGCATTTTGAATCTCAGCCTACTACAGGGGTGGTCGAGTAAGTCGAAGGGTCAATTTCTGCTTCAATCAACCCTGGTTTCATCGATGGGATGAAACGCTTCACCGCCATGGTTAGATCATCCTCGGTCAATACCCTCTCGGCAGGTATTCCATGCGCCTCCGCTATTTGTACAAAGTCGGGAGCGGTGAATTCCGTGCCATATGTTGGCTGACCCACTCGATTTTGATGAGAGCGAATGAGGTCAAGTGCGTGATCTTTGAATACAACCACCGTAACGGGGAGATCGAGCCGTGCCAGAGTAGCGAGCTCGCCATTGCTCATTAATAGCCCAGCATCACCAACGGTGCACACAATGGAAGTGTCTCGAAGATTGAGGCCAGCTGCAATGGCAGCGGACAAGGAGTAACCCATGCTGGAGAGACCGTTGGATACCAGGAAGCGATTAGGAACGAATGCCTGCCACTCCAGACAAGTCAGGATCTTGTGCGATCCAACGTCCGTTGTAATCAAAGCCTCGCGGTCAAGGGTTTTACGAAGGACACGCAGTACTGCTTGCGGTGCGATACGCGCGGAATTAGATCTGGTTGAACGCAAAATTGGAGATTTACTCCGGTGAGCGTCTACAATCTTTGATCCCCAACCATCAAGGGAGTGCGATTCTGCTTCGGCAAGCCTCCGGAGCGCAGGCCCCATCGGGCCGATGACCTCGGCCGCGGCAGGCAGCCGTGGATCCTGATTGGGCCAAGGCGCGAGCCAAATCAGGGGCGCTGGATGCTCCCACGGCTTGACCAGTTCTACGACATCAAATCCGACCGCGACCACGCAGTCCGCCTGATCCAGAACTTCATAAGCCGGATCGGTTCGGGTGAGGCCGATAGTCCCCGCGGCAAGAGGATGGTCGTCCGAAATAGCCCCTTTTGCTTTCGGCGTGACAATCACAGGAGCACGCACGGCTTCTGCTAATTGGAGTAGCTCCTTGTACGGGCCCTCGGGCTCAAGGCCAAGCCCAGCAATCAGGATTGGCCGCTTAGAGTCTGACAAGAGCTGGCGCGCCCTTTGAAGTTTGTCATTTCCTGCAGGTTCGGAGCTTGGCAAAGTCGGTCCGGGCTTGGGTGCCGATGTTTCAGCCGCTGCTACATCGTTGCTAATTTGTAGATGGACCGGCCCCGGCCGCCCGGTCGTAGCGAGTGCGATCGCTTTTCTTACCATCTCATGCGCTCCGCCAGGATTCAGACGATAAGATGCTTTGGTTATTGGGGTGAAAAGCGCTTCAAGATCGAGTCTTTGATGGGTATGGCCCGGGAGCAATTGCTGAGACGTCTCGGCTGTGATCACAATTACCGCGGCACGATCGAGATAGGCGTGAGCCACACCGGTCACGATGTTGGTGGATCCCGGCCCAAGCGTCGCTAGACATGCCGATGGTCGACCAGTCAGGCGTGCAGTTGCAGACGCCATGAAACATGCTGAGCTTTCGTGATGGACGAGCGTGAAGTCGATCTCAGATCGGCGAATGCTGTCGAGGACCTCCACCACCTCGCCGCCTGGCAAACCGAACACATTATCAATCCCCGCTTCTGCAAGGGCGCCAATCAGCTCATCTGCGACCGAAGCCTGCGCCGTCATTCGCCTTGCACCGCTTCAAACGCTGCTTGAGGATCTACGGATGCTAGTCCCACTCCAGCAATGCTGATCAACAATGAATCGCCGATCGATGCGATCTCCGCTGGATTAGGACTGGTAGACCGCGTGCCACCACTGAAGATCCGAGTCAGATCTCCGCTCTCTCTTCCAACGTGAAACAAGTCAATGCCGGTGGATCGGCCAATATCATACTGAGTCATCAAAAACATTTCATCATTCAAGGTCAGAAGTTCGACCGCACGCGTGCCGAGGCTGGCTATCGAGCGCTCCCACCGAAGCAAACCATCCTCGTCGACCGCGATCAGACGCTTATCGTCCAGATCCGTATGCGCCACAACGATTCCACCTCCTGGCATTTCCGATAAGCCGCCCGATCTCGGAAAACCATTTGGAAGCTCAACTAAGAGCTTGATCAAGCCTGACTGCATGTTGATTTGATAGATGCCGTCCTCGGCGTAGATAGTGGGCCGTTCACTGGCAACCACATTTTCCCCTTTAATCGATCCCATCATCCGTGAGGCACTGTGCTCATCAGCAACCCAGACCTCATCTCCCGCAAGAAGAATCAAGGTTTCTTCAGATTGCGCCCAATCAGTAATACCCGAATCCGATTCAACGCTCCACAGGGGCTCTCCTGAGTCTGATATCGCCTGTAGGCTGGATCGGGAGGCGGCAATCAAGCCGCCCTGAGGGAGGGGTACCAATTTATAGGTACTCGCCTGCCCTACATCTGCGCTCCACACCGGGTCAACTCCGGAGCCCTGATTGGCATCTTCGAGATCGGATAGATTGAAGGCCTCGATCACCCCTCCACCAGTGACAACATAAATCAATACGCCATGCGAATCCAGTATGACGATGTTTGCAGTTTCGGAAAGGCGGTAAGTCCATCGAGTACGTCCATTATCGATATCTAAAGCCGCCACTTCGCCGGCGCCGGATGAGAAGAGCACCGTTCCATCCACCGTTCCGAGCAGGTCCAGAGGCGCAGAATCGCTCAAATGCGTCCAATTAACACCGGGAAGCGCGGCAGCTCGCTCGTTCCAGATCGTCGCTGAAGGCGGCCTCCATCCGGCTCGCGAGGGATCGACCGACCAGTACCCCGGGCCCGGGGTTTCGGGCAAATGGACTCGGATCTCGAAATGGAGATGGGGTGGCGACCGTGGATCTCCTATAGCGCCCACTTTGTCCCCCCGCTCCGCACATTGGCCGGCTCGGAGATCCACGCTCGGGGGATCAAGATGACCATACAGGGAAAGGATTCGTCTTCCATCCCGAAAGGTGTGCTGAACGATGACGACCCCCTTGTCGGCTCCCCAGCCGTTAGGCTGCGCATACGTCACTTGGCCGTGCCCGATGCTGTAGACCGGTTTCCCGAAGCTGGACGCGCCATCTCTCCAGTCTTCTCCAGTATGAAATCCGTCATAGCGGTCTCTGAACCGCCCAAAATCTCCCCCTCCTGACGCC
>CAYZXF010000066.1:0-3670 GCA_964482355.1 uncultured Anaerolineaceae bacterium
TGGTAGGTAGACCAGAAAGTCCGTGAAACCCAATCCTGCATATCGAGACCCTAGCTGAGAGTGAGCAAGACCTCTTCCATCTTCTCAGCCATCAAGCGGCGTTCAAAGTGTGCTTCGACGTACACTTGCCCCTTGCGGCCCATGTCCTTTGCTGCTTTACGGTCATCTGCCAGGCGCCGAATGGCCTCGCCTATTGCAGCCCCGTCACCTGGCGCAACGGATATGCCCGCCTCGGCCGCTTCAACGACTTGACGAATCACCCCATCGATCGCCAGAACGATCGGCAGCTCCGAAGCCATGTAGTCAAACACTTTGTTGGGATAGGTCGTCGCAAACATGGGTATGGCTTTAAGCACAGCGAGCCCGCAATCTGCTTCCGCTATCAGGGCGGAGACACTTGCTTTTTCTACGGGGGGAAGGAAAAGCAAGTTGTCGAGCCGCTCCGCACGTGCTCGCTCCTGCAATGCAATTTTCTCGGGCCCATCGCCCACTAAGACGATTGCGATTCGAGGGTCTTGCTGAAGCGAAGCAGCCGCATCAACGAGCTGTGAAAGATCGTTTGCCATGCCATGCGCTCCGGCGTAAAGGGCAATAAATTTCCCGTTGAGCGCATGAGTTTCCCGCAGCAGGGACCCGGTCCCCTCGGATGCATCTGGCGATTCGCGGCTGCCCTCAGCGCTGTTGGCTCGATCTCCAACTAGTTCGACACCATTGGGCACAATCAAGACTTCTTTAGTGCTTGGGTCAATATTTTGAATATGCTCGACGAATCCCGGGGAATTGACCACGATTTCATCGGAATGCCGGTAGAGAAAGCCCTCCAACCATTCCGAAAGGGCGATCAATCCGCGATTGCGCAGTGCACCGACCTGGATCGCGAACTCTGGCCAGAGATCCCGTACCTCCAACAGCCACCGTTTGCCCTTTAGCCGAGCTAACAGCCAGGCCGTCCACCCTTGAAATATGGGAGGGGAGGTTCCCCAAAGCACATCAACCTGTGGGGTGCGCAGACCTGCCCAGAAGGAGGAGAGCATAAAGGAGAAGTAGCCGATGGTCCGCCATACGAAGCCTGCTCGTTGGCCGCCGACCACGCCGCACCGGACGATCTCCAGACCGGGAAACGGGGTCTCGCGCCGCCCTGCAGCTAATCGTTCGCCTGTGAGGTAGCTGCGTGTTCCAGCCAGCACGGTTACACGGTGCCCCTTATCAACAAGGTGCCGGGCAAAATCGTAGTGGCGGGTTCCCCCTGGGTCCTCTGGGCGGACAAAGACCTGATGGATCAATAGCACGTGCACGAGCGAAGTCTACGCTATAAAAGCAGAGCCGCCCACAGAAGTGGGCGGCTGCATTACGGTGTTTCCACTCGGCTTAGCTATCGGTATTTGCTGTGGCGAAATCCTTGCTGATGATCCTCCAGGCTTCGCGCCCGGGATCGGTTGGCACGGGGGCTACCGCGAAGTAGCGTGTCCTGTTGCCTGAGGTTTTGGCCTCAATGCGCCATTCGGTCGATGGAAACTTGTTCTTTTCCTTGATATCGTAAAAATCGAGCGATTCCTTCATTTTTACATCCTCCATGGTCAAAGGGTTGGACCTAACCGGCCAAATACTACCGCCCCTTTGAATCGCGTGCAAGTCATAAAAGCTGAGGTTTCAGAACAAATGTTCTGGCTCTTGCCATTACGGGTGAGTGCTGTTTTGACCCCTAGATGTTGCGCTTTTCCACCTTACCCCATGAATTCTTCGGCCGTCGCCTGGCCGGGTTGGCTGATTCCTTCCCTTGTGAGCACCTTCCAAAGGGTAATCAGCAGAATCTTGGCATCCAGGCGAACGGACCAATGGTCTACATACCAAACGTCGTATTCGAATTTCTGCTCCCACGTGTTGGCGTTGCGCCCGTTCACCTGTGTCCAGCCAGTGATTCCAGGCAGCACGTCGTGTCGACGTGCCTGCTCGGCGCTGTAGCGTTCCAGGTAGCGCATCAAGAGCGGTCTGGGCCCCACCAGGCTCATTTCCCCTTTGATCACGTTCAGCAGCTCTGGCAGCTCATCCAGACTGAAGGAGCGAAGCAATCGCCCCAGACGGGTCAGCCGCACGGCGTCTGGCATTGGATTTCCTTCTGTGTCCACTTCGTCCGACATTGTACGGAATTTGTACAGGACAAACGGCCGCGCCATCAGGCCGGGGCGTCGTTGACGGAAGAGCACTGGGGATCCGAGCGCAATTCGTACTGCAATGGCGATCACCGCCAGTACAGGGCTGATCAGAATCAGACCTGGCACGGTCAACGCCAGATCAAAGAACCGCTTTCGAAGGGGGGTTGAGATCATCGTCCGCTGCTCAGAAAGGCCATAAGTGGGTCGTCCTGGAGGTTATCCCATTCAAGCAGGAGATCTTGCGGCTCCACATCTCCAAGGCGCCACCAGCTTGTGACACGCAGGGGCAGCGAGCCCTCCACCGTAGCCACCAGTGTAAGCGCTGGCTCCTTGTATCCGTACGTGGGGGACCACCAGCCCAACACAGCGGGGTCCTCCTTAGACTGCTTCTCGCCTGCCACGATCTCTCCCGCTCGATAAAGCGCGATGTCGTCCATGCCCGGTGTCAGGCGCAGCCGGACGGGGCCCTGCTCTCCCTGCAATTTGAGGCTCTGAGCGTCAAGCTCCCATGGCCAGTCTACAAGGCTCCACGCCAGGCGCGCTCGATGTCGCTCCGTGCTGTTCCCTGAACCGATCAATTCATCAAGCACGATCCACATCGAAGCCCCCGCTTGCACGATGCTACGTCGGTGCTTGAGGCCGCCTTTCAGCGGATGCTCGGCAGCCAGCGCCTGAACCGACCCGTCCTCCGCCTGCCAACGTCCCAGGTAGCGGGCGTCCGACCAGTTCAGCCACAGAAACCTCCCGGCCCGGTCCATCGGCTCCCGGCCATCCGCCGTGAGCGTGTTGTGGGCTGCTGCGCCGGAGAACGCATTTTCCCAGGGAGACGATGCCGTGTAGCGGTAGGTGCCGGCATCCCGTGCGATATTATGGCCATTCCACCACAGGTCCATGTGGAGTTGATCGGAGTGGGCCGGGCGCGCGGCAAACCGCGCACACCGGAGGGACGCCCACGATGTCTCTCCTCGCATCAAGTACAGGCCGGTATTTGGAAATTCATCCGGGGCCTCGGCATCCGCCACTGCTTCAAGTTCGTCACCCCCATGGCCTCGTCGCCTATCCGCGGCTGCCTGGCCCTGATCTCTGTTGCTGTCCATATCGGCACCGGCGAGGTCGTCTTGGTCGTTCTCCGCTCTCTGGTCTTGAGCCCGATTCCACACTCCGAGCCACACGCTCATTTCGTCCCACGCCCCTGAGCCAAAAGCGGGTGCCCCCATAAACTGCCGGGCAGCAGCCTGCAGCACTGGTCGATAGTCGTTTTCTAGGCCGGTGAACAGTGGAAGGATGTTTGAGCCGTCGTTGTGGCCCCAATTTGGCGGCGCGCCGTTCTGCAAATCAGTCAATGCCAAGAGGAACCGGGTCATCTTCCGCAGCGCGCCCAATGTTTGATCAGGCAACGGCTCGGCGTGGATATCGGCGAGACGCGCAGCCCACAGGCCGGTGCTCAATGCCAACCGTTGATAGTTCGTCGAATATTGAATGTACCCTCCGTCGTCAAACACCTGGTCGTCCAGGGC
>CAYZXF010000067.1:0-1523 GCA_964482355.1 uncultured Anaerolineaceae bacterium
TGATCTGCTTGATGAAATGCAGGCCAGCCGCATCCACCTGGCAATCGTGGTGGATGAATACGGCGGCACCGCCGGCCTTGTAACCATTGAGGATATCGTTGAGGAGATCGTCGGAGAAATCCGGGACGAGTATGATTTCGCTGAAGAGGCGAGCTACGAACAACGGGAGGATGGCGAGTACATCTTCAGTGGCGGCATCGATCTGGATGATGTCAATCAAATCACGAATGCAGATCTGCCCACGGATGCAGGCGAAACCCTGGGAGGCTTTATCTACAGCGAACTTGGGCGCGTGCCCTCTCCGGGCGATCAGCTCGTATCGGGCGGCTTAGAGCTTGTCGTGGATCAGGTAGTGCGGCGGCGGATTCGGCGCGTCCGTGCGCGGCGCTCCGCTACAGTTTCCGATAGCCGCGACACAATTGGAGCAACGGATGGATCCTGATCGAGCTGCAATCCAAGATCTTATGGACCGCGCGCGCCAGGCTCGTACCCGTGCCTACGCCCCCTATTCCGAGTACACGGTCGGAGCCGCATTGCTCGCTCGCACGGGGGAGATATTTGAAGGGGCTAATGTCGAGAATGCGGCCTACGGGTCTACTATGTGCGCCGAGCGGATCGCGGCCTTCACTGCGGTTACCAAAGGTGAGCGGGCTTTCGACGCAATAGCAGTAGTAACCGAAAACGGAGGCGAGCCTTGCGGCTCCTGCCGCCAGGTACTTTCGGAGTTCGGCGGAGATCTGTTGGTCATTGTGGCTGATGTTGAAGGCAAGATCCATCATGAAAGCAAGCTCAAGGATCTCATGCCCTACGCCTTCGGACCCGAGGATTTAGTTCAGCCTTAGAACCCTCCCCCGCATATAAAAGCCCAAAAACGCCGCGCTGGTATAATGCCGCGCGTGTCGAAACGTAGCCGACTTTATCGAACAGATTCGGTCATCCTTCGCCGTCATGATCTGGGGGAGGCCGATAGGATCGTCACCATCTTTACGCCGGGCTACGGCAAACTTCGGGCTGTCGCTAAATGGGTTCGCAAGCCCAGCTCACGCAAGGCTGGGCACCTAGAACCACTTGCGCGCAGCAATCTGTTGATCGCCAAAGGACGCAATCTAGACATCATCACGCAGGCGGAAACAATCGACGCCTATCCTAGATTGAGGCAGGATCTGGATCGGCTCGGCCAGGCAGCCTATGTGGCTGAGCTGGTGGATCGCTTTGGCGTGGAGGAGTCCGAGTCACACGCGCTCTTCCATCTCACCACCAATACCCTCGAGAGGTTAGATCAGGACAACGATACCGCTGCGCCGCTTCGGTATTTTCAGATCCGACTCCTGGACCTCTCCGGCTACCGGCCTGAGTTACACAGATGTGTCGACTGCTCGGATGAGGCACAGCCGCAGGATCAGTTCTTCGGGGCAGCTGAAGGTGGCTTGCTGTGCCCGAACTGCGGCCCCAATAATCCTTACGCGCACCCGCTATCACTCGGCGCGCTCAAGGTGCTGCGTCACTACCAGCGTCACGGTTAT
>CAYZXF010000068.1:0-7854 GCA_964482355.1 uncultured Anaerolineaceae bacterium
CCTCATGAAACGCAAGCTCCGCGGCTTCAAGCGCAGCGCAATCCAGGTGGATTTCAACCTCTACCGGGTCAATGTCCCGATTCGGGGAGTATCGGATTCGTTCCTGAGCGTCATCGACCTCTGGCCGGAGGGGGTCGAGCGGACGATCCTGTTCGTTCACGGGTATGCGGGCGTAGCGGAGACCTGGGAACACCAGCTCAATACCTTCTCGCGCGATTATCGGGTGATCGCGGCCGATCTGCGCGGGCACGGGCAGAGCGACGCCCCGTACACCCGGTACACGATGCCCGAGTTGGTCGATGACATCCTCAACATCGCTGACACGCTCAAGCTCCCCGAGCAGTTCATATTGGTTGGCCACTCTTTCGGCGGTTCCATCTGTGTGGAGTTTGCCAGAGCCCATCCGGAGCGATTAGAGAAACTTATCCTGATCGCTACTGCGGGTGAATACCCGCTGCCACGCCCCACCGCGCTTCTTTCACGAGTTCCGACCGCGGCCATGATTCCCTTCTGGCGCTATCGACCGCGCTGGAACGCTGAAGTGCATGTGATGAAGCGCATGCTGCTCAACAACATGAAGCGATGGAATGGCTGGGAGATGCTGGGAGAGATCACCACTCCGACCATGGTGATCACCGGCGAACGCGATCGGTACTTCCCGCGCCGCGTCTTCGAAGGGGTCGGAGAGGCGATTCCTGGGGCAGAAATCGTTGACGTTGGGGCTTCGAAGCACAAGGTGCAGTTGGAGCGACATGCGGCGGTGAATCGCGCCATCGAGCGTTTCATCGGGGAGAGGGAGCGACGGTTCACTTGGAGAGATCAAGCAGCGAAATCCGGGTATGGGGCCGATCGACCATGGCTAAAGAGCTACGATGAGCACGTTCCCCAGACCATACCGATCCCGCGCCAATCGATCAATCGATTCTTGGAGACCACCGCGGACTGGATGCCGAACCGCACCGCGACCTTGTTTTACGGTTCTCGTCTCACCTACAAGCAGCTAAACCAGCGCGTGAACCAGTTTGCGCATGCACTACATGGACTGGGTGTCGGCCCTGGAGACCGGGTCATGATCGTCTTGCCTAATATGCCGCAGATGATCATTGCATATTATGCGGTGCTGAAAATTGGGGCGGTAGTAGTCCTGGCGAATCCCGAGGCCAACGCGCAGCAGATCGCAGCTCAACTTGAGCGGGCAGAGGCCAGGGTCCTGGTGACCCTCTCTGAATTCGCCGAACTGGCCAATGCCGCGGGTGAGCAATTGACTGTCGTGTTGACGGATATCCGACATGCAGTATCCAAGCGCGTCTATCAGCAGCTCATGGCACGCTGGCAAACGGCTGGACTCGGTCAGAATGTTTCAAGCATTCCCAACGCGCGCAACATGGAAACGTTGATGATGGATGCCTCCCGCGAAGCGCCTGATGTGGAAGTTACCGGGGAAAACGCAGCGGTTATCTTGTTTACAAGCGGGACAACGGACGAGCCAAAGGGAGTGCAGCTCAGCCATTCGAATCTGGTAGCTAACACCCTTCAGTTGCGTCATTGGGTGCCTGGAATGGGCACCGGCAAGGAGACCTTTCTATGTGTGCTCCCGTTTTCTCACAGCTATGCAATGACTGCCGCCATGAACCTGCCAATCGCGGTAGGCGCCACCATGGTGCTGCTGCCAGTCTTCGAGCTGCAGCAGGTGCTGGACCATATCAAAGAGCACAAACCCACGCTCTTCCCGGGCGTGCCTACCATTTACATGGCGTTGAATAACGCCCCGAACGTCCGATCCTACGGCCTGGGGGCGATCCGTTTCTGTATCAGCGGCGCGGCGCCGCTGCCGGTAGAAGTTCGGGAGAAGTTTGAGAAGCTCACCAATGGTCGATTGGTCGAGGGATACGGATTAACCGAGGCCTCTCCGGCCACGCACGCACTCCCCTTCGAATCATCGGAAAAGGAGGGCTCCATCGGTGTGCCGCTCCCAAATACGGAGGCTAAGATCGTCGACCTGATCTCGCGCTCCGATTTGCCGCCCGGCAGCATTGGAGAACTCGTGGTCAAAGGCCCACAAGTTATGCAGGGCTATCTTGGTGGCGACACGGGCGGGGAGTCGGTTTTGCGTGACGGCTGGCTTCATACCGGCGATGTGGCCGTGATGGATACAGACGGTTTCTTCACCATCGTCAGCCGGGTACGAGATACGATCATGGCCGGGGAGTACAGTGTCTACCCACGAGACGTGGAAGAGGTACTGTACGAAAATGGAAAGGTTATGGAGGTAGCCGTTGTCGGAATCACTGCCGAAAATGGGGATCAGCACGTGAAGGCCTTTGTCGTGCCCAAGCCAGGCTCAAAGCTCTCGGAAGACGAGCTGTTGGAAATGTGTCGTCGCCGCTTGGAGCCTTACGCCGTGCCCTGGGAGATCGAATTTCGGGAGGACCTACCGAAGTCGTTTGTAGGCAAGGTGCTGCGAAGAATGTTAGTGGAAGAACTTGAATAAAGGAGGGTGCCAGCTATCAGCAAGCGAAGCGTTATTGCGGTCTTTGCGCTATTACTGTTCGCATTGCTCCTGATTCAGCCCGACTGGTTACTAGAATCTTTGTCGAAACGCGTAACTTATTCCGTTCGGATCGAGGAGCCCATTGTGGCCCTCACGATTGATGATGGCCCAGACGCATCGACTACTCCGGCTATCCTCGATTTGCTTAGTGAATACGGAGCGGCCGCAACTTTCTTTGTGATCACCGAGCGGGTCCCAGGCAATGAGCAACTGCTGGAGCGGATGATCGAAGATGGGCACGAGCTGGGCAATCACATGACGAAAGAGAAGCCAAGCATCACATTGGGCCGCGAAGGATTCGCTGCCGATCTAAGCATGGCCGACTCGACTCTATCGGAGTTCGACGACATCCGATGGGTAAGACCCGGGTCTGGCTGGTTCACGGCCAACATGATCGATACCGTGGAATCTCGCGGCTATCGAATGGCGCTCGGTTCGGTCTATCCGTTTGATCATCTCATTCCTTCTTCCTGGTTCGCCTCCGAATTTATCTTATGGCGGATCAGGCCTGGAGATGTCATTGTTCTCCACGATCACCGATGGCGAGGCGAGCGAACCGCCGATACGCTAAGCCGCGTGCTGCCGGAACTTATCGAGCGGGGCTACAAAATCGTTACCTTGTCAGAGTTGGTCGACGGTAGCGAATAGGCGCATCGCTTTTAAAGACGGGTGGGTCGAGAGGCCCACCGTTTAATGTCAGGCACGCATATGCGAATTCTGATAACTGGAGCAGCAGGAAATCTGGGCGGATTTCTTGCACGAATTCTGCTTGACTCCCCGCATCAGCTGCGACTGATGATCCACCAAACCGATGTAGGCTCGGATCTTCGAGCGGCGAGCAATGTAGAAGTGATTGGGCTGACCTTAGCGACCCGACAAGCCTGGGAGGCATCTGCACGGAAGTCGACTGTATAGTGCACTTTGCCGGCGTCTTGTTTGAACCTAGACCGTCGCGCTTTCTTCCTCTAACGAATATCGTTTTTGTGAAGAACCTGCTGGAGCAGGCATTGGAAGCAAGAGTAGGGAAGTTCATACTGGTCAGCTTTCCACATGTTGAAGGAGATACCACACCCGAGCACCCAGCATCAGGTCGCTTGAACAGGGTCCCAGCTTCTGTTCACGCTCAAACCAGGCTTCAGGCAGAGCGCGAAATCCTCACGCAAAGCGAAGGCAGCGAAATGACCCCTGTGATCCTGCGTTCTGGGACCCTCTATGGAAAGGGAGTGCTGATGTTTGATGCAGCTCGCTGGCTGATGGAACGGCGCATGCTTCCGATCTGGCGGAAACCTACCTGGTATCACTGGCTGGCGCTTCCCGATTTCTTGACATGCGTACGGGCCGCCATCGAGAACGAAAACGTCAATGGAATCTACCAGTTAGGGGACGATTTCCCGCTAACGATCCAAGATGGGCTGGATCGCTTTGCGGATCACTGGAAGACCCCGAAACCCTTGCGATTGCCAGGCTGGACATTCTACCTCTCGGCGACCGTTGTTGAGGCCTTCGCCCTCGTTACCGGAAAACCCGCACCTCTCCATAGAGACTTTATCCGCATCGGCATGATTTCCCACGTCGGCGACACAACTCGCATGAAAAAAGACCTGCTGCACGACCTTGCATACCCCACACTTGACGACGGATTGGCGCTTCTCTGAGATGTTACACTCGCGCGCGCATGGACCCAAAAGACCTTCGGACCCTTGAGCTTCCGCATGTTTTAGAGAGGTTGGCGCAGCTAACCGATTTTTCCGCCTCGCGAGAGCTCGCTCTGGCTCTCGTACCCACTACTTACCTGGAAATCGCACAGCAATTACAAGCGGAGACGACAGAGGCGCGTCAGCTACTCGCTGGCGAAGGGAAATTGACGGTCGGCGGAGCGCGTGATGTTCGGTCGAAAGTGGAAGCCGCTCGGCGTGGTTCTGTTCTAGACCCACAGGAGCTGCTGGACATCCAGGCCACGCTAATCTCGGCGCGCACCCTTGCCCGCAGGTTCAAGAAGGAATCTAGCACCTACATTGTTTTGAGTCGGATTGCGGCCGACCTCAGTGAGGAAACCGCACTGATCGAATCCATAACCCGCACAATTGACGACCACGGCCAGGTTCGAGATTCGGCCTCCAAGAAGCTAGGCGCCGTGCGCCGCAACCTGCGCAGCGCGCGCGAGCGAGTTAATAAAAAACTGGAAAGCATGGTGAGCGATCCCAAGGTGGTAATCATGCTTCAGGAGCCGATTGTCACCCAGCGCGAAGGCCGCTCCGTGCTCCCGCTGAAATCCGAGTTCAAGGGAAAGATGCAGGCGGTGATCCACGATCAGTCCACCTCTGGCGCGACGCTTTTCGTTGAACCGCTTCCGGTAGTCGAGCTTAACAATCGGGTTCGGGAACTCGAACTGGACGAGCGAGCAGAGGTGAGACGTATCCTTGCCAAGCTATCGGCGGCGGTCGGGGACAGGAGCGACGAAATTGACATATCCGTAGCAGCGCTGGCAAGGCTTGATCTGGCCTTTGCAAAGGCGCGTTATGGTGAGGAGCTGGATGCTGCCGAACCGGAACTGCGCGAACTCAACGGCAAAGGATCGAGGATGCGGCTCGAAGCCGCTCGGCATCCAATCTTGGATCCAGCGAAGGTAGTGCCCATCGATTTGATCCTGGAGCCAGAGGTCCGGGCCTTGGTGATCACCGGCCCGAACACCGGAGGAAAGACCGTCACATTAAAAACCGCGGGTCTGTTGGCTGCCATGGCGCAGTGCGGCCTGCACGTCCCCGCCGCACCAGGCGCACGACTCAGTATGTTCCGCACGATCTTTGCCGATATCGGAGATGAGCAATCGCTGGAGCAATCTCTTTCCACCTTCTCTTCCCACATCTCCAACATCGTGCGCATTCTTGGTGCGGCTGATGAGGGCTCATTGGTGTTACTCGATGAGTTGGGCGCCGGGACCGATCCCGGAGAGGGCGCGGCGCTGGCTCAAGCGCTGCTGGCAGAGTTCGTCGATCGGGGTGCGGTGACGCTTGTTGCTACCCACTTTCCTGAGTTGAAACTGTATGCACATCAGAAGGCAGGGGTCCGAAATGCAAGCGTAGAGTTTGATCTTGAGAGCCTCCGGCCCACCTATCGATTGAGCATCGGCCTGCCGGGTCGATCGAACGCGTTGGCGATCGCGGAACGCTTAGGGCTTGATTCGGGCCTGATTGATCGGGCTCGTGGTCGAATTTCTTTGGAAGACCAGCAAGAGGACAGCTTGCTGGAGGAGATCCGGGGCCAGCGAGATGAAGCTGTGGATGCCCGAACCGCGGCGAAAGCGGCCAGCTCGGAAGCTAAAGTGCTTCGAGACGAACTCCGCGGCCGGCTGGAGGGTATCGAACGCGAACGAGCAGAGATCATTGAGGCTGCTCGCCAGGATGCCCTGGCCCAGACAGAAGAGCTCTCCAAAGAAGTGGATCGGCTTCGACTGAAGTTGGCAGCTGCCGGCAAAGCGCTCGAGCCAGTGCGCGAAATCGAGCAGGAGCTCGAAGAGATTGAGAGCGATCTGGACCCGACAGAAATAGAGCTGGACGACGATTTTGAGGAGTTAGAGGATCTGAAAGTGGGCGATTATGTTCATCTTCGCACGATTGACACTGACGGAGTCGTAACTGCCATCAAGGGCCGCAAAGCCGAAATCCAGGTCGGAAGGCTCCGGGTGCAAACCCGGTTGTCGGAATTGGGGCCGCCAGTCGAACTACCGGCTCGAGATCCGGATACAAGTGACCCAGTCGGAATTCCGGGATTGGCCGAGGCCCCGCCAATGGAGCTCTATGTTCGGGGACAGACCGTGGACGACGCGCTCGAGGCATTGGAACGCAGATTGGATGCTGCTTACCTGGCGGGCATGCCTTCGCTTCGGATCGTGCACGGCAAAGGATCGGGCACGTTGCGAAGGGCCGTCCGCGATGAATTGAGTCGCAGCCGGTACGTCTCTTCATTCCGTCCGGGCGAGCCCTATGAGGGTGGCGAAGGGGTGACCGTTGCGCTGCTGGAAGACAATTAGTGCACCCGGCAACAGAATCAAGCAGTAGAGAGAGGTGCAGTTGAGCGAAAAGAAAATACGATGCTGGGGAGATGGAGATCCCTTGATGGAGGCCTATCATGACAACGAATGGGGTACGCCGGAGCACGACGACCGTAAACTCTTCGAGAAATTGACGCTCGATAGCTTTCAGGCTGGCCTCTCATGGCGAACCATCCTCCACAAGCGAGATAATTTTCGAGCGGCTTTTGCCGGGTTTGATCTGAAGAAAGTTTCAAAATTCGGGGAGGCAGATCGAGAGCGACTGCTGGGGGATGCCGGGATCGTTCGCAACCGGCAGAAGATCGATGCCGCCATCAACAACGCCCAACGCGTGCTGGAACTTCAGGAGGAATTCGGATCGTTCGACAAATACCTTTGGGGCTTCACCGATCACAAGACATTGCGCCTCAAACCAGCCAGCGACTGGGAAGGACTGCCCAGCACTAGTCCTGAATCAGAGGCGATGTCGGCCGATTTAAAGGCCAACGGGTTTAAATTTGTGGGTGGCACAATTTGTTACGCGTTCATGCAGGCAGTGGGGATGGTGGACGATCATCTGAGCATTTGCTTCCGATATAGCAAGTCGTAATCGGCTTTATCAGAGACGCGACTTTCATTCAATGCTTTACGTTAATACAGATAGAGGCCTCTTTGAGGGCTCCATTCATCGGAGAGTGAATCATGAGTGAAACGCAAAGACCGCTTCGTCGGTCACGCACCGATAGAGTACTGGGCGGCGTGTGCGGTGGATTGGGCGAATTTTTTGGGCTCAAACCGCTTTGGTTCCGCATCGTTTTTGTAATACTGGGAATTCCAGGCGGATTACCAGGGCTGATCCCTTATATCCTGCTTTGGCTGATCATTCCCGAAAAGGGTTCGGAATAGTTCCAATCTAGCCGATCTAATCTTGCGGCTGAGCAAAGGACCTGCGAAAACAGTTCCTTTCGGTTGCCCTTATAGGAGGGAGTTCGAACGACAAGAATCCGCGAACTCCCCTGGATGAAAACGATCTGGGCCCATTTAGACTTTCCGCACACTCTGCGCTAATGCGATCTTGCACAAGCCGTCGATGAGGCTGCCCTCAGTCTGACTTGACACCCTGCCGACATGACCTACAATTCCTCGGGTTAATTGATGGGAGTGGAATTAAGTACACGCGTCGCCTGTCCTGAGGCATTGGCCTCCAGGCAGGCGTCTTTCCTTCCCACCCATAAGGAGCCGCAAGGCTCTTTTTTCTTGACTCCTCACCACT
>CAYZXF010000069.1:0-4208 GCA_964482355.1 uncultured Anaerolineaceae bacterium
CGGTGGTCGGCGGCGGACCCACGGGAGTAGAGATCGCCGGTGCGCTCTATGAACTTTACAACCACGTTCTGGCAAAAGAATATGGGAATGGTGACCTGCTAAAGGCGCGCGTCATTCTGATTGAGCAGCAACCGCATATTCTGGGAGCCTATCCACCAAACCTCCGGAAAGCCGCGCTGGCACAACTTGAATCGCTAGGAGTCGATGTGGTTCTGAACAGCTCAATCACGGCCTTGACGTCCGGTCAGATACAGCTCGATGATGGGAGATTGATTCGGACCGAGACCATCGTCTGGACAGCCGGAGTAAAGGCATCTCCGGTGGCCGAAATGCTCCAGGTCCATTTGGCCAAGCGCAACACAGTCCATATCAAGCAGACCATGGAAGTCATTGGCCTTAGCCGAATATACGCCGTCGGCGACATGGCATATTTGGAGGATCCGGCTGCCGAGCCATACCCGATGTTTATACCGGTGGCTAAGCAGCAGGCGATCCTCGCAGCGAGGAATATTCTGCGGCACGCAGAGGGCTTGCCGCAGGTACCATTCAGATATCGTGACCGCGGCCTCATGGCGACTATCGGACGCCGCCGAGCGGTTGCCTGGATCTACAACCGGCTTCCGCTCACTGGCTTCGTCGCTTGGCTAGCGTGGTTGGGACTGCACTTGGTTACATTGATGGGCTTTCGGAATCAGCTAAACGTCTTGGTCAACTGGACCTGGAACTACCTCACCTACGATCGATCAGTGAGGATCATCCTGGAACATGGTTTGGATGCGAACGGAAGCGCGGTCTCGGACGGAGACTCGGGGAGCGTTTAAAGACCGAGCGGCTTTCGCCTGATTGGACTAGCAAAGCCGCCATCAATTGACTGCCCCCGCAGGAGTCGAATTACTCCAGGGGGCGTTGATATATCATCCAAAAATGACAAAACCCGACCTTGTTAGAAGTCGGGCTTGCATGCTTCGATGAGTGTACGTGGCTTACCCCGACGCCAAGGCCTATCCTTACTGTCAGCCGGCTATTGAATTGTCTATTCCATACCACATGATCTGAATGGCGGTTTCGACGGACTAGCGAAATGCGCCCGGTTGTCGTCCACGCCGCGTGCGCGCTATCTCCACACTGGCACACCGAGTTCTATTCTGTCTCTACACAGAGCATCAATAGACAACAACTTGAAACCAGAGATGGCGATGATGTGGGTTGTGCCTGTGTCCTTGAAAGCTTGGGGCACTTCGGGGCCATTGCAACTATGGATCCCTGGAAGGAGCTCAACGAGTAGCAATGCCTCCACCTGGAGAGTTTGAAGTATCCATATTACGTTTTTGCGAATGTAAAAACTGGTTGTGAGAAACCTAACTCTCGCTTCAAAGCGCAAGCACTAGGAGCTCCTCACTCTATTCAACACATTTTCGATTATGAGAAGATCGGTTCTCAAGACCCACCCGCTGAACAATAAATTGCCGAGCGATAACCCCGGCAGGTTCAATAAAAGCCTCATTCTGGAAATCAATCGGCAGCCTTCTCCCGCCAACAAGATACCCAATCAAAGGAATGTCTAGACCTTAATCTAGCATCTGCAGACATTTCTCGGTATTCCTGCAGATGAGACCGAACACAAGGGCGGGGGGAAGTCTCCTCTAAATTCTTGGGATTCGGAATATCACGAAATGCACGAAGGCGGAATTCCATCAACGGACGTAAAATGCCGCCCGTGCCCCAGAATTATGAGCTTCGCTGGGCAGCGGCGCTTGCCGTGCTGGCAGTCGTGCTCACATCCCTCCCGTTCATCATCGCGCCATCGTTAACCCAACCCGGGTCGACCTTCGCTGGGTTCTTGATCAACCCCATCGATGGCCACAGTTACCTCGCCAAGATGCGACAAGGAGCCGAATTGTCGCTTGAGTTTCGGCTTCCGTACGCGCCCGAACCAGGCGCGGGTGTCGTTCTATTCGTCTATCAGCTGATCCTGGGGGGAATCGGAGGGCTCGTCGGATTGCCGCATATCCTGACCTATCACGCCGCTCGAGTATTCGGCACTCTTGCGATGGTAGCAACCAGTTACCTGTTCTTTGCGCGTGTGCTGCCAATTGGGAGAGCCAAGTGGGCCGCATTTGTGCTTGCGATCTTTGGCTCGGGGGTAGGGTGGATCGCGCTACCTTTCGGGCTGCTGCCAATCGATTTGTGGGTGCCAGAGGCAATTCCGTTCCTCTCCGCCTATGCCAACGCACACTTTGCTCTTGCGACCGCGGCGCTGATTGCCTCTGTCAGCCTGATTGCTTTCCCGGAAATTCTGCCTCGGGCGCGACTCCCGTTTGCATTTCTGAGCGGCCTGCTGCTGGCCGTTCTGCAGCCATTCGTCGTGGTTGTGATCGGGATCGTGATCACCGCCTGGTTGGTGATCGAGCGCCTCCAGAATGCTCAGCCGGCGAGGATGAATTCCTGGCTGCAAGGGTTGGCTGCCGTTGTGCTAGGGGCATTACCGATGCTCGCGTACTCCTGGGGCGCGATCCGCCAGCATCCGGTACTTGCCGAATGGAATCAGCAGAACTCGACACCCACGCCTCCACTTGTCGAAGTCCTGCTCGGATATGGCCTAGTGATGGTTCTTGCAATCGTGGGAGCTGTGCTTGGGAAGGCTCGTAGCCATCCCAGCGGCCGCCTATTGATCACCTGGGCGATCCTTGGATTCGTGATGCTCTATCTACCCATTTCGCTCCAGCGAAGGCTGATGCTCGGCCTCTTTATTCCCATGGCAGCACTGGCGGGACTTGGGATTCAATCCATTGCGCCGATTAGCCGTCGATTCGCGTTGATTCTGGTGGCTGTGATCGTGCTGTCTATCCCATCCCATCTGGTGGTCCTGGGATCCGGACTGACCGCAGTATCACGCGGGGAGGCGGGATTGGTATTGGCGAGTAGCGACCAGGAGCTACTCGAATGGATTGAGCTCAACATCCCGGAAGGCTCTTTGATCCTCGCCGGACTTGATACCGGCAACCGACTTCCAGCCTACAGCAACACGCGCGTCCTGTATGGCCATCCATTCGAGACACCACGCGCCGATGATCAGGAAGACCTCATTCGAAAATTGTGGGGATGGAGTGTTGATCCGCTGCTCGGACTCCAGGCTCTCCGCGATTCCGGTGTCGAATACGCGTTTTATGGGGAAGAGGAGAAGAATCTCGGAGCCCCTTCCTGGCTGCCCCTAGTCGAATTTGCCCATCGGGAAGGAGGCTCTGAGTTGTATAAGGTACCGGAGAGTTGACCTCAGCCATCGTCCTCGTATTCCTGCTCTCTGGCCTACTTTGGCTCGCGCCCCTAATCAGTGATCCGATGGGGGTACTTTTTTGGCGTGGGGGAGCGTATTCTGACCTCCTGATTTCACATTGGCCAAATGCGGCCTTTGTGCGTCAATCGCTTGTTCAATGGGGCCAAATTCCGCTCTGGAACCCGATGATTCTCTCGGGAACTCCGTTCGCAGCCGACCCGCTGTCGGGACTGTATTACCCACCAAACTGGCTCGCGTTTGCGATAGGGCCGGGCGTGGCGTTCAATCTATTGACCTGGCTCCACCTTACCTGGGCGGGGTTGGGCACCTGGAAACTTTCAAGGACCCTGGGCGTTTCTTCGGGCCCGGCCATCGTGGCCGGGCTGGCCTTCGCCGGAATGCCAAAGCTTATTGGGCATATCGGGCTCGGCCATGTGTCATTGGTATTTGCGGTCTGCTGGACTCCATGGATCTTGCTGGCCTTCGGCAAAGCCGTTGAACGAATCGATGGGAAGCAATTCCCGTCCGCTGCACTGGCGGGAGCTGCGCTGGGGATGATTTTCTTGATTGACCCGCGCTGGTTCCTTCCTATGGCATTGCTTTCGGGGGCTTATTTTGCGTGGCGCGTTGCGCATAGCCTCCAGGGCCAGACGACAATTTCGAGCGAATGGGCCCGGGCGGTATCGTCCCTGGTCGTCGCGGGTCTCATGGCCTTAGCAATTGCCGCCATATTGGCGGCGCCGCTTGCGGAGTACCTCTCGCTCAGCACTCGCGCCAACCTATCCCTGGCCGAATCTACAGAGCTCAGCCTACCTGCTTTCTATCTATTAAATATTCTCGCTCCTGAGTATGCCGGCTGGCCGGAGTGGCAAATATACGCCGGAGTTGTGGTGCTCTTCCTGGCACTTGCGGCCGTGGCAGGCCGAGCGCAGGG
>CAYZXF010000070.1:0-14958 GCA_964482355.1 uncultured Anaerolineaceae bacterium
AGATCGGAGCTTCCGACGAAGTCAATTCCGAACATATCGAACACCTCCCGCTCATGCCAATTGGCATTGGGATAGACAGGTTCGATACTCGGAAGTTTCGGTTCTTCGCCATCCAGGAAAACACTGAGGCCGAGCATCACATCAGGTTGTATCGAATAGAGCTGATAGACGATCTCAAATCGAGGCTCTTCAGGCCAGTGATCCGCGGCGGTCAAGGCGATCAATAGATCAAAGTCACGCTGCCTCAAGAACTTGCAGGCATCAACTATCGCGTCAGGCTGGAGGACGGCGGTGAATTGATCGCGGAACTCAAAAGAGTCGAGAACTCGATCATCGAGTTCCTGTTGCAGCTCGGCCAGAAAGGCTTTTGCGCCGCTCAAGCCAATTTCTCGCCCATTACTTTGTCGTGAAGGGTGAGGATCCCGTGGATGAGCCCTTCGGGGCGAGGAGGGCACCCGGCGATATAGACGTCTACCGGCATGATTTCGTCTACGCCGGGCACGATAGCGTAATTATTGAAGATCCCGCCACATGAGCAGCAGTCTCCCATTGCGATGACCCACTTAGGTTCAGGCATCTGATCGTAGAGTCGACGCAAGACGGGCGCCATTTTGCGTGATACCCGACCAGCCACGATTAGCAAATCACTTTGACGCGGGCTAGCCCGCATGAGCTCCATGCCAAACCGGCTCAAATCGTAGTCTGGAGCCTGGGCAGCCATCATCTCGATGGCGCAGCAGGCGAGGCCAGAGAGCAGTGGCCACATGGCCCGCGTTCGGCTCCACCCTACGGCCTTCTCCAACGAGGTGGTCACGATGCCCATATTGCCGAGCTTGCTCTCTATTCCCACTCGAGCGCCCCCTTCTTCCAGGCGTAGATTAGGCCGAACCCCAGGATCACAATAAAGACCACCATCTCAATCAACCCGACCACCCCGAGGTCCCTGAAAACGACCGCCCAGGGGAGTAGGAATACGATTTCGATGTCAAAGAGGATAAAAAGCACCGCAATGAGATAAAAGTGGACCGGCATGCGGCGTTGACCGGATCCATAAGGAATCATGCCCGATTCGTAGGGTTGACCCTTTCTTAGGTTCTTCTTACGAGGTCCGAGAAGGTGTCCGAGCGCGACGATGGCAACAGCGATGCCCACCGAGAAGATGATAAGTACAGCGATGGGGAGGTAGTCGATCGGCATCTTTTGTGGGTTTTAAGGGGGAACCAGGTCGAATTTAACCGCCCTTGTTCATTCTATCACAAAGGGTATTCTGCCCTGTGACTAGGGGGATTCTTCTCCCTGATTCGAGGACGATCTCGCTCCTTCACCACTATCGGCATCTCGCACCCTGCCCGGCCTTCCGCCCGCCACATCCACGCATAAAGAGACTTACAATAACTTGATTGGAGTTTGGAATTGAAAGTCAGTACCCAAGGTAACAAGAAACTCGAAGCGCTACTTGAAGAAATCAACGGCGACGCAGAGCTCCAGCAGCTCTGGGAGATGGCTAATAACAACGCCGTCCGACGCCTGGGGATGAGCGATCACGGACCGGTACATATCCAGATTGTAGCCAATGCCTGCGTCAAGATCTTGCGATTGCTGGTAGCTGCGGACGTCCAGCCAAGCGTGGTATCTGAACATGATCTTACGCACCAGGATGCAGAAGTGGTGGTGGTGCTGGCCGCCAGCCTTCACGATATTGGGATGGCCGTCCATCGCGATAATCATGAGAATTACAGCCTGATGTTGGGGTATCCCAAATCGCGCCAGCTTCTTGCTAATCTTTACGATGAGCCGAATTTGACGACGATTGTTTCCGAAGTATTGCACGCCATCATTGCTCACCGGTGGGACGTTCAGCCGTTGAGCCTCGAGGCCGGCGTATTAAAGGTCGCGGATGCGCTGGATATGACTCAAGGACGATCTCGCATCCCGTTTGAGGCGGGCAAGGTCAACATCCACTCCGTGTCGGCGCAGGCCGTCGAGGAAGTGAAGATCCAAAAGGGCGAGGACCTGCCCGTTCGGGTCGACATCCTGCTCAATAACTCGGCGGGAATCTTTCAGGTCGACGAGTTGCTCAAGCGCAAACTTGCCAACTCGACGCTGTCGCCCTATGTGGAGGTCGTGGCACACCTGGAGACAGAAGAAGAACGCAAGATCCTCGAAATCCATAAGTTCTAAACGAAAAGGGAGAGAGCCTTTTGAGCGACATCGCCATCTTTTTAGAAGGTCAGGACGGTTTGAATTGGAAAAACTGGAAGCGTATTGGCAAGTCAGTTGAGGAGCTAGGCTTTGCCGGTCTTTATCGCTCGGATCATTTCACCAACATGCGGCCTCCGGATAAGGACTCGCTCGAACTGTGGATTTCACTTGCATGGCTTGCCGACAATACGAGCCGAATCGAGTTTGGCCAATTGGTTTCGCCGGTATCGTTCAGGCATCCTGTGTTTGCGGCTCGAATGGCGAAAGATGTCGACGATCTTTCAGGAGGCCGCTTCATCCTGGGATTAGGGGCAGGTTGGCAGGATCATGAGCACGGTAAGTTTGGATTCGATCTCCTCGAGCTCGGCCCTCGTTTTGATCGGTTCGAAGAGGGGGTGGAGATTGCCCACAAGCTGCTCAAGGGTGAGGGGCCGGCAACCTTCGATGGCAAGTATTACCAGCTGAACGAGGCCGAGCTGCTACCGAAGCCGAAGCGCAAAGGAGGTCCTCCAATTCTCATCGGTGGTAGAGGGAAGAACAGAACATTGCCGCTCGCGGCACGCTTCGCAGATGAGTGGAATTTCGGCTTCCGACCGGTAGCCACATTCGCGAAACTAAATTCCCACCTGGATGAGCTTTTGGAAGCTGAGGGACGAAAGCCGCAGGACGTGCGACGCACCGTCGCCAACACCACGATTTTTGGTAGAGATGAGCAGGAGCTGCGTCGCAAGTTGGATGAGGGTGGCTACACTGAGGAGCGGCTGGAGAAATTCGGGATTATCGCCGGGACTGGCCCGCAGATTGTCGATCAGATCGGGGCGTATCAAGAAGCCGGAGCGCAGCGCGTCATGCTGCAATGGCTCGATCTGGAGGATCAGGGAGCGCTAGATGCTCTTGCGAAGGCGGTGCTTTAGCTGGCCGATAAGAAGGCCGGCGGAAATTCAGGTTCAACCATTCGCGGCCGAGCTACAGGCCTCCAATTCACTGCACTAACAGCACCGGGCACTCGAACTCATCGAGCGCCTCGGGCAGGCTCTTCCCCTCCAACAAGGGGCTTTCCCCTGGAAGTATGAGAATGCATTCTTCCTCAGTGCGCACCATGTTTGCCAATTCTCGGGTGTCGGCCCGCACCAACCAGCGGTAGCGAGCCTTCAGACCCAGCAAGTCCAGTATCGCAGCGACCTCACTTTGCAATGCCCTGGCCTGGTTTTCGTCCTCGGCCACAATGCCAACCGCCATGTACTCGCCAAGACTAATCGCCGTGTCTAACGCGCGCTTTGATTGCTCGGACCCATCATAAACAGTCATCAGCGTGGGCAACAGCCGCTCTCCCCGCTCGATGATCATGATTCGATTGGCTCCTGCGGCAACCAGCTTGCGAGCAGTCGAACCTAGCCGGTGCTTCCCAGACCAGCCTGCCCGCCCCAAGATAAACAAGTCCGCTTTGCTCGCCGCCTGAAGCAACTCAGTATCGATTGATCCCCGCGCAACGGTGAATGTCCATCGAACCTGGGCGCGGCTGGCAGCTAGAGCCATTGCTTGCGCGGCGCGGGACGCCTGACTACGCAACTGCCGATCCATCCGACCGCTTTCGAGCCGCCGCGTCTGGGCAGAGGCTTCACCGGTTTCCAGGGCGGCCGGCAAGGCTGCCAATCGGATGAGGTTGATATCCTCCACGTAGATACCCACCAGTTCCGCATCCAGATCAGCAGCAATTTCAGCTGCGGTATCCAGCGCGGCCAAGCTATGGGGAGATGCATCAATGGCAACAAGGATGCGTCGGATCGTGTCTGGACTGCTCACTTTTTGACGCACTATTTCTTCTGCTCCTTGCTGCTCTTATCCTTCTTCGCATCGTCGGCGCTTTCTTCCTCCTCAGACGCAGCATCGCTGTCCTCTGCATCTGCAAATTTTTTCAAGCGTGCCTGTACTTTGCCGTTAATGGTGTCCTCCGGATAAGCCCCGTCATCATCCAGTTCGCCGGCCGACATATCGGTCAGCAGCTCGATGCCTTGATCGATGGATTCAATCGGATATACGTGAAATTTGCCTTCGGTTACGGCCTGAACGACATCGTCTCTCAGCATAAGGTGCTGTACGTTCGAATCGGGGATCAGCACTCCTTGATCACCGGTCAGGCCGCGGGTGTTGCAAATGTCAAAGAAGCCCTCGATCTTTTCGTTGACTCCGCCAATGGCCTGCACTCGGCCAAACTGGTTGACGGAACCGGTCACCGCAAGAGATTGTTTTGCGGGCACTTCCGCGATCGAAGAGAGCAGAGCGTAGAGCTCGGCAGAGGAAGCGCTGTCGCCTTCCACCCCGCCGTAAGACTGCTCGAATACCAGGCTGGCAGTTAGTGAGAGCTGGCGCTCCGGCGAGTAGCGGGAGCCGAGGAACGAACTCAGGATCAGCACACCTTTCGAATGGATTGGCCCACCTAATTCGACCTCCCGTTCGATATCGAGAACCTCGCCCTTCCCCACCCTCACCCGCGCGGTGATGCGGCTCGGTCGCCCGAAGGCGAAATCCCCAAATTGGTACACGGAGAGCCCGTTCACCTGGCCGGTTTGTTTGCCGTCGGTATCGATTAAAAGGGTTTTGCGATAGATCTGCTCCTGTGTGCGCTCTTTGATCCTGTCGGAACGGAATATTTCCGCATCGATGGCTTTGGAGACGTCCTCGCTGGTCATCACCTCACGATCGGCCTTCCCCGCCCAATAATCTGCTTCCCGCATCAGATCCGTTATGTGGTTCATTTGGATAGACAGTTTCCTGCCATCTTCGATAATTCTTGAGCTGTGTTCGATGATGCGAGCTACGCCTCCCGGATCCAGCGGACGCAATCCGTGCACTGTCGCCAGGCTGCCAATTAGCCGAGCGTATAGCATCTGAGATTCCGAGTCACGATCCATCTGGTCGTCGAAGTCCGAAGCCACTCGAAAGAGTTCGCGGGATTCCGGATCGTTCTCCATGAGCAGATAGTAGAGCATCGGGTCCCCCAGCAGAGCGACTTTTAGATTCAATGGAATCGGTTCGGGATCCAGCGTGACGGTGCTGATAAAACTCTGGACCTGCCCGGGGGTTTCCATCCTGAGCTGCTCTGATCGCAATGCCCGCTTCAGGCCTTCCCACGCAAATGGCTCCTGCAACAACCTGCGAGCGTCCAAGATTAGATATCCTCCATTAGCCCTGTGCAGGGCGCCCGGCTTGATCAGACTGAAATCTGTAATCAGTGCGCCCATCTGAGCCGTATGCTCGATCCGCCCAAGCAAATTTTGGAAAGTGGGGTTGTCTTCGTAAACCACTGGCGCACTTTCCGAAGACCCGTGATCGACAAGCAAATTGACCTGGTAGCGCTGCAAAGTGGACCGCGCGCCGAGAGCCGCGAATGGCCCACGCGGGGGAGTCGGGGCTGAGCTCTTGGCAGGATCGCCCTCATCGATGATCTGTCGTACATGCTTGACAACGTCTTGCTGAACGGCCTCCAGATGCTCCACGATTGCTGGCAGTTCCGCGTAATCCTTAAGCAACTGCCGGATCAATCCTCCAACCGCGATATCTGCCATCTCGCGATTCAGGCTCGTGACTTGCTCCCTGAGCTCTCGTTGCCAACCCGGGAGGTTCGCCAGCATCGCCTCGAGTTCCTCCTGGAGATCCGCAATGTCTTTTTCGAGAGTCTCGCGCTGCTCCTGCGGCAACCCCTGGAATTCCTCCGGCGAAATCACCTCGCCATCCCGAACCGGAGCAATCGCCAGCCCGCCTGGAGTCCGCAGCACCGCCAGTTCCTTTTTCTCTGCGCGTGTCCGAAGTTCTTCAAGGGCAGTTTCCTGCTGCTTATTGAGAGCCTCCTGGATCTCTTGCAAGCGGCTTCGGTATTCCTCGCTTTCAAAAGTCACGGGGAGCGCACTTTGAAGATCGTCCACAAACTGTTCCATGTCGTGTTTGAATTCGATGCCCTTCCCTGCAGGCAACTCGATGGCTCTCGGCTTGTGAGACTGTTCGAAATCCTGCACATAGCACCAGTCCGACGGCACCTGCTCGCTGTCGGCTGCAGCCTCGAATGTCTTCCGAACAAGGTTGCCTTTGCCTATTCCCTCCGGGCCGAAGGCAAAAATGTTGTAGCCCTTCTGGCGAATCCCAACACCAAATTCTAGGGCGCCAATAGCTCGGGGCTGACCGATGAAGGCCGTCAAGTGTTCGAGATCTTCGGTTGTTTTGAAATCAAATTGAGCTGGATCGCAGCGCTGACACAGCTGCGCGGGGTCCAGGGCTTTAACTGGCATTGCGCCTCCAAATTGGTGGGAAAGAGTACAGGAATTCTAAGACATACCCGGCGGGGTTGGGGGGAGGCTAGCCTCCGGCAATGTTAGGGCGCGACGTTTGCGCCCGATAGACACGCCCGCGAAGGCTTTGTGGGTTGGGTGGCTGAGATCTGGAATTTACGACAGATAGTCGCGCAGGTGACGGCTGCGAGTTGGGTGACGAAGCTTACGCAAAGCCTTGGCCTCGATCTGCCGAATGCGCTCCCGGGTAACCTGGAAATACTGGCCGACTTCTTCTAGCGTGTAGTCCTTGCCATCTTGCAGACCGAAGCGCATTTCCAGGACCTGGCGCTCCCTTTCTGTCAGGACGGAGAGCGCGTTCTGAACCTGTTCTTTGAGAAGCCCCTTGGCAGCTTCATCCGCCGGCTCAGGCATGCTTTCATCCTCAATAAAATCTGCCAGCTGGCTCGAATCTTCGGACCCGACCGGCGTTTCGAGCGACATTGGCTCCTGCGCAATGCGGATGATCTTTCGAACCTTATCCGCACCGCGTCTTAATTTTCGCTCCATGGCAGGGTCAAGGGGCTCTTCGGCCGAGTATGCCCGCCGAATTGCGGCGACATCTTCGGGCTCGAGCACATCAAGTTCCAGCGCGAGCTCCTCCGACGTAGGCTCCCTTCCCAGTTCCTGCACCATTCTTCGTTGTATTCGCATCAGCCGGTTGATCGTCTCAACCATGTGGACCGGGATTCGAATCGTGCGCGCCTGATCGGCGATGGCGCGGCTGATTGCCTGCCGAATCCACCATGTGGCATAAGTGCTGAATTTGTAGCCCTTGGCGGGATCGAACTTTTCGACCGCACGTAACAAACCAATGTTGCCCTCTTGGATTAGATCAAGAAAGGCAATGCCTCTCCCCATGTAGCGCTTGGCGACGCTGACCACCAGCCTGAGATTGCCGCGGATCAGCGCCTTTTGCGCTTCGTCTGCAAGCGCTTCCAGGTCCTCATGCTCCGCTATCAGCGCATCTGGCTCTGGCAGCCAGCGCTTATAAGTTTGCTTCGTGGGAAGGCCTTTGACTTTCGCAAGCCGTGTCTGCAGCTTCGCTTGAAGCTCTCTGGGCATAGCGTACAAGCCCTGCATAGCTTCGAGCCCGGTTCGTGCGACTCCTTCCCACGCAGGATCGGTGCCCCACAGGCCATTGTTCAGCCAGCCTCGAATATACGAAGATTCCTCTCCGTACCAGGTTTCCCTCAAGCGAATTGATTCTTCGAGCACCGAGGATAGATCCGGCGCAGCTTGCTTCATGCGCTTTGCGTCCTCGAGCAGGCGTTTCCAGGATGTTCGAAGGTCATCGAATAAGGCCAGGTGGGCCTCATACAGGGAATCTTCGCCCTTCTGTTTTCCGCGCCCTTCTTGCAAACCATCCATTCGAATCCGAGCCGCCATGCGAACCGCCAGCCAGAGTTCCTGATCTGATTTGAGCAATTTAACTCTGCCGATTTCCTTGAGGTAAAGCCGTACGGGGTCGTCGCCGCCGTCGGCCGGCATATTGAGCGGCCCCGTCTCTGGCATCTCGGCCAGGACCTTTTTGTCCTTGTCCGTCATGTCCTCGTTGAAATCAGGCTCGACATCCACCTTCTTGCCCTCAACCACGTCAACCGGTTCTTGAGCTAGATCATTGGAATTCGAATTCTTTGACTTTGCCATAGGCTTCTACTTCCGCCCAGAAAGGGCTTCGTCGAGCCGCCGTTTCTGCGTAATTAGGTGCTGAGCCTGCTGCGTCAAACCGACCATCTGCTGCGGTTCTGATTCCAGCTCCTGGGCAGATTGCTGCTGAAAGCTAAGCTGTTCTAACATCCCTTCCACTCTTCGCATGCGCAGGCGCAAAAAATCGGCCGATATTGCATCCACTACCTTCGGTCGGGCGAAGTCTACTGCTTCTGCCTTACTGGCGAAAGCAACGGCCTTATCGAGCGCCGTTCCGTCCAGCAAGGCCTTCCAGCGGTCTGTAGGTTCCTCATCTACCTGACCCAAAGAAGATTGCACTGCCTTGAAAATCACCTGAGATTCGGTTCCTGTGAAATCCTGGTCTGACAATCCTTCCAGCTCCAATGCATGCAGCTGTCCATCAATCCAGAAAGTGAGCTCGGGATCGATCAAGAGCAATCCCAGGCAGAAGCCCTCTGTGGCCGATTGATCACCCTGTCGAAAGTCAGGAGCTGCGGGACCCGCTTGCGCTGTCCTTGCCGATTTGGCCCGAGTCTTCCCTGTCGGGCGCCAACCCATCAGGGCCCGTTCATCCACTTTCAGGCGTCGCGCAAGCCCCTGTCGATACGCTTCTCTCTCCACCGGATCAGACACATCTTCTATGAGAGGCAGCACCCGCCGTGCGATGGCGGCCTTGTCTTTCGCATCTTGCGGGTCGCTCGATTGGATCAATACATCCATTACATACTCAACCACCGGAGTCGCGGTTCGAAGCAAATCCTTCCACGCTTCGGGATCCTCGAGCGCGACCTCATCTGGATCTTTATCATCCGGTAAGCTGACGATCCGAATCTCCGCATCCAGGCGGCCCTCGTACCGCACGAGGCCTCTTGCATCAAAGACCGGATCGGGTTCACGATCGAGTGCTTCCCGCGCGACATCGAGTCCGCGCAAGGTGGCTTGATCGCCGGCAGCATCGGCATCGAGCGCCAGGACAATTTTGCGGCTGAAGCGTTTTAGCGTGCGCAATTGATCCGGGGTCAGGGCCGTTCCCATGGGTGAGACGGCGTTCCCGTAGCCGGCCTGGTGCAGGGCGATCACGTCCAAATACCCTTCCACCACTACCGCTTGGTCCGCAGCTCGAATGGCCTTCCGAGCCATATCTAAACCGTACAGAATTCGCCCCTTGTCGAACAAGGCCGTTTGAGGAGAGTTAATAAATTTAGGTTCGTCTTTCGGATTGAAAACGCGGGCACCAAAACCTGCCATCTGACCGCGTGCGTCTCGAATTGGGAAGATGATCCTGTTGCGGAAGCGGTCATAAGATCCTCCGCCTTCCCGCTCAACAATCAGTCCTGCCTCTAGCAGCTCCGACTGCTCATGCCCCTTCTCGAGCAAGAAAGTCTGAAGCGCGTCCCAGGAATCCAGGGCATATCCAATCCCGAAGCTCTCCAGGGTTTCCCCTGTCAGCCCGCGGCCGAATAAATAATCCAGGACCGGCTGGTTGTGGTGGAGGTGATTGCGGTAGAAGGTAACTGCGGATTCGAGAAGTACACGCAGTCCCTTTTGCGCCTCGTCCTGTGCTTCTTGTTGGGAGCTACGTGGCCGGAGATCGACTCCCGCTCGCCTAGCTAGATGCTCGAGGGCCTGAGGGAAATCCCAGCCCTCCTGCTTCATCACGAACTTGTATACGTCGCCGCCCTCGCTGCAGGCTCCGAAACAGCGCCAGGTTCCTGTGTCAGGAAACACAACGAAAGCTGGAGTCCGTGTGTTGGCGTGGAAGGGGCAGAAACCGGTGTAGTTTTTTCCTGATTTCTTAAGCTGCACCGATTCGCCAATCACCTCGGCGATGTCGATCCGATCTTTAATTTCTTCTACTTCGTTCATCTATTTTTAGCGGGTACTCGAGATGTGCGACGAAAGTCGGGCCCGTATGGGGCTGCAATGATAACTACGTTTGATATGCCCTGCAGGATCAATCGCTAGTACATTCTTCCTTCCACCCTAACAGCAAGCTCACTTGTGACGATGTTGATGCGCCACATCGACTCAAAAACCTTCCAGCTTAGAAAGATCCGCCACGCCCTCGGCAAGCCGTACTACCCGCTGCAGCAAGCCCAGGCGGTTTTCTCGCAGCGCCTGATCCTCTGCCATAACCATGACCTCCTCAAAGAAGCGATCAATGGCCGGGATTATTGGCTCGAACGCGGTGAGAAACCCGTTCACCGAACCTGGCTCTCGGTCCGCGGTTTCGGCTGTTTGCAGCGCAACATAAAGCTCGCGGGTCGATGACTCCTCAAGCAATTTCTCGTCGAATGGATAGATCTGCTCAAGATCGCGGGTAATTCGAGCGCAACGAGAGTAGGCCTGCAGCATTGCAATCCAATTTTCGCTTGAGATCCACCGCTTCAGCTCGTCGGCCGCCCTTGTTGCGCGAACAGGATCGCTTCCCTGTTCTTCCAGCACCGCCCCAACAACATCGTGTGCAAAGCCCTGATCCAGAAGGAGCTGTTGCTGGCGTCGAACGATAAAGGCCAGGCAGTTGCTGAGCGCATCGGCCTCTCCCTTATTAGCATAGCCATCCCATGCCCATGAAAGGGCCGCATTGAGATCGAGGCTGAGATCCTTCCCAACCAATATTTGCACCAATCCCACGGCGCTTCGGCGCAGCCCAAATGGATCCCGCGTGCCTGTAGGTTGGATCCCAACTGAAAAGAGACCCATCAGAGAATCCAATCGATCTGCCAATCCGAGTGCGGTTCCAGGATCTGTGGTGGGCAATTTATCGCCCGAAGCTCGCGGGAGATAGTGATCGTAAATCGCCTGTGCCACGCCCTCCGTCTCGCCTGATTTCTCTGCGTAATACCTCCCCATGGATCCTTGAAGCGAGGTCATGTCCACCACCATCAAGGTGGCCAGGTCTGCCTTACACAGCTGAGCTGCGCGGACTGCGGACTGTCCGTCCTTTTCAGAAAGGTTGAAGTGGCCGGCCAGCGTAGCGGTCAGCCCCTCCAACCGCTGAGTCTTATCCAGCATGGACCCGAGGTCCGTTTGAAACGTCAGCGTATCTAGCTTCTTGACAAAGCTCTCAAGTGATTGCTCCAGATCTCGAGCTACAAAGTATTTAGCATCCGAAAAACGGGCTCGGATGACCTGTTCGTTTCCACTGATTACTGCCTCCGTCGAGTCGCGTCGGCCATTCGACACCACGATGAATTTCGGAAGCAGTCGATCCTTGGACTCTACCGGGAAGTAGCGTTGGTGCTTCTTCATTACTGCGATAAGCACGTCGGCCGGGAGATCTAGATAGGCCTCCTCAAACGCCCCCAACAGAGCCCGGGGTGCCTCGACCAAATTCGCAACCTCCTGAAGTAGATCGGCGTCTTGTGCAACGATGCCGGAGGCCTCTCCCGACAGCTCCTCGATTTGCTTTTGGATTTCTGATCGCCTGAGTTCCGGATCGGTGATGATCCCTTGCGATTCAAGCGCTTTTAGCAATGAGTCCGCATCATGGATCTCAGGCTCTGGCGTGCTGGCGCCCCGCAGACCACGCCCGGATCGGCCGCTCCGCAGGCCGGCATATTCAAAGGAGACAAGGTGCTCACCGTGTAGGGCGAGCAGCCAGCGGATTGGCCGGGAAAAAGTCGCGCCTGAGCTTTCCCAGCGCATGGACCTATCAAACCGCAATCCGGCGATCACTCGTGGGAGCGCTTCAGAGAGTACGTGCCGGGCTGGGCCGGTACCTTCGCTCACCTGAGCCACTGCGTAGATGCCGCCGTCCATTTCCTGTTTTTCCAGCGCTTCGACCTCAACGCCTGAGCTGCTCGCAAAACCGGTTCCAGCTGGAGTCGGCTTGCCATCTGTGTCAAAAGCCTTGTCCCACGGCGGCCCTTTGACAAGGTGATCGCTGCCTGACTGATGAGGCGCCAGATTCTCGATCAAGGCAATCAGGCGGCGGGGGGTACCCATGATCCGAAACGGACCATGCTCGAGGCGGGCGTCAGTGAGCATTTCCCCTATCGAAGTCTCGAGTTGCTCCAATGCCGACGTGAGGTCTGTATCCGGAAGTTCCTCGGTGCCTATCTCCAGCACGAATGTCGCGGGCTGGTCGGGCCCAGAATCCGCATCGGCGGCTACGCGCGCGGGCCGATCGTTACTAGAACTCGCATGGCTTTCTTCAGAAGGCTCCGATTCCAACCAGGGATACCCCGCTTGTTCTCGTTCCTGCAGATAGGATTCGGCGACCTGGCGCGAAATACGACTCATTCTTCCAAAGTAGCTGGCTCTCTCAGTCACGCCTACCGCTCCGCGTGTGTCCAACACATTAAAGGTGTGCGAGCACTTCAACAGCTGGTCATACGCCGGCAGCGTCAGGCCGACCTCGAGGGCGCGCACGGCCTCCGCTTCATATGCGTCAAACATCTGGCGGAGCTGCGCCACATCGGCCAGCTCAAAATAGTATTGACTGTGCTGCTGCTCGGCCGCAAGGTTGAGGTCCCCATAGGTTCTCCGGTCGTCCCAGCGGATATCGCCAAAGTGGGTTACTCCTTGAATGGCCATGAGGATTCGCTCTAGGCCATAAGTCAACTCTACAGAGACCGGATCCAGATTCTGGCTGCCGGCCTGCTGGAAGTAGGTAAATTGGGTAATCTCGAGGCCATCCAACCAAACCTCCCAGCCGAGCCCCCATGCGCCCAAGGCGGGCTGCTCCCAGTTGTCTTCCACAAATCGAATATCGTGCTGCAGTCGATCGATGCCGAGCGACTCGAGTGATCGCAGATACAGTTCCTGTGGATCACCGGGCTCCGGTTTGAGGATCACCTGGTACTGGTAGTGGAGGCCCATCCGATTTGGATTTTCTCCATAGCGGGCATCATCTGGACGGACAGAGGGCTCGACATACGCGACCCTCCACGGCTCTGGGCCCAGGACGCGCAAGAAAGTTGCGGGGTTCATTGTGCCGGCTCCGACCTGAAGGTAGTAGGGCTTCCAGATAAGACAGCCCTGATCAGCCCAAAAACGGTCGAGTGCGAAAATTGCTTCTTGGAAGGTCAGCATTGTCTAGCCATTTGTATCGCGAAGGGAGTCAGCTCAAATCGGAGCTTGAGAGTTCGTATCCCGCTTGCCGTATTTCCCTGACCTGCCGAACGAAGGTCGGGACATGTAGGGCGCGCTCAACCAAGTGATTGAGGTAACTCTCCATCAGAGCCTCTACTTCAAGAGCCGCCGAGCCACTAATTTGTGGGCGAGCGGCCTCTTCATAACCGTGACGCTGGTAGTGACGCAGCACCTTGAGCGCGCCGAGTGATAGCGGGTGCGCGTAAGGATTATTGGGGCCGCAGTTCGGGCACAGCAAGCCACCTTCAGCTGCTGCGAAGAACTGATCCTGCGGCTGTGCCTCATCCGAGCAGTCGACACATCTGTGTAACTCAGGCCGGTAGCCAGACAGGTCCAGGAGTCGGATCTGAAAATACCGAAGCGGCGCAGCGGTATCGTCGTCCTGATCTAACCTCTCAAGGGTATTGGTGGTGAGATGGAAGAGCGCTTGTGACTCGGACTCCTCTACGCCAAAGCGATCCACCAGCTCGGCTACATAGGCTGCCTGACCGAGCCGATCCAGATCCTGCCTCAATCTAGGATAGGCGTCGATTGTTTCCGCCTGCGTAATGATGTCTAGCTCGCGTCCCTTGGCGATCAACAGATTGCTGCGCGCAAGCGGCTCCAGGTGCCCAGCCTTGCGTGAGCTGGGCTTGCGAACCCCTTTAGCGACCGCCCGAAGTTTGCCGTAGCCCGGCGTAAAGATGGTGACGATCCTATCGGCCTCCCCCAGATCATGACGGCGTAGGATGACCGAATCTGTTCGATAAAGTCGGCTACGTTTCGACACGCGCGGCATTATACCAGCGCGGCATTTTTGAGACTCTGGAGCGATATAGAGGGGCTTACCGCCTGATTAAATCTTCGGCTCCAAAGGCGAGAGGATAGAGATCCTTGAGGTTCGCTTCCAGTCGGATTTCGTCGTCTGCATCCGTGGCCACCACGAGTAGATCCATGCCAAATTCTGCAAGTACCTGGCGGCAGGCGCCGCATGGCTCGCCTCCATTTTCGGAGGCGATGACTATTGCACTGAAGGCTTTCTCGCCATTGGTAACTGCGCTGAATACAGCACTCCGTTCTGCGCATATGCCCGATGGATATGCCGCATTCTCTACATTGACTCCCACGAATATTTTGCCCGAGCGAGTAAGCAGCGCCGCGCCTACCGGGTATTCCGAATAGGGAGCGTAGGCTTGTTTGCGCGCCTCGCGGGCACGTTCAAAGAGCTCTTGCATTTTGGGATTATCAGGGTCCATTCGTCGTTCCATTCTCATTCTGCCCTTCGAGCGAACTTTCCACTCGCCTCGCACGCACGCGTCGAATCCGCCGCCGCACTACCTGATCTACGACGAGCTCTAAGCCGCCCGATTCGAGCTGATCGCCCGGAGAGGGCACGCGCCCAAGTTCGCTGTAGATAAAGCCTCCCAGGGTTTCGCCTGCATCCGTGGGCAGATCTGCATTCGTGATTTGATTGACATCATCTAGATCGATGCCGCCACTGAAGATGTACTCGCCATCCTCCCCTTGTTCGTAGCTCGCCTCTTCGGCGAAATCATACTCGTCCCGGATTTCTCCGACGATCTCCTCAACGATATCCTCAATGGTTACAAGGCCGGCGGTGCCGCCGTATTCATCCACCACGATTGCCAGGTGGATGCGGCTGGCCTGCATTTCATCAAGCAGATCA
>CAYZXF010000071.1:0-1710 GCA_964482355.1 uncultured Anaerolineaceae bacterium
CGCTTGCAAATAGTGTCCAGAAGCAGAGCGCAGCACCAAGTAGGAGAACAGGGATAAGAAGAAGAGCTCCCCGCCCCCGTTGGCGTTCGTTAAGCTCTTCTTCGGTCATCCGAAGGGAACCGTCTTCCTCAAGAGCGTGGCGTGCATGGCCGGAGTTCTCATGGCCATATTTCCTTCCACGCCCTCGGCTAATATCATCCCGATAAATTCGTCCACAATTGCTGGATCAAAGTGCACACCTTTGTGAGACTCCAGGTGCTCTATTACGCGCTCTTTCGGCCAGGCCTTTCGGTAAGGACGATCGGAACTGAGCGCGTCCCAGACATCGGCCACTGCAAAGATTCGTGCTGGCAAGGGAATATCCTGCCCGCGCCATCCCAGGGGGTAGCCACTTCCGTCCCAACGTTCATGGTGGCAGCAGGGAATAGCAAGAGCCGGTTTCAGGTAAGCGATGGGTGCGAGCATTTGATACGCATAGATCGTGTGCTTTCGCATAACGTCCCACTCGTCTTCGGTGAGCGGTCCCGGCTTGTTCAAGATCCCATCTGGTATTCCCATCTTGCCAATGTCGTGAAGCAGCGCGCCGCGCTTGATCTGCACCAGGTCGTCGCCGTCCAGACCCATCCGCCGCGCCAGGCGAACCGTCAAATCTGTGACTCGTTGAGTATGCCCCTCAGTTTCTTCGTCTCGGAGCTCGAGCGCCTTCGACCATCCTTCGAGCGTCGTATCGTACGCATCCATCAGTTCGCGGTTGGAGTGCTCAAGTGCGGTGACCATGTTGTTGAAGGCGCTGGCGAGCGAGCTGAGTTCATCGTTCCCAGTAGCATTTAGTTTTACTGTCAGGTTGCCCTGGGCGACGGCTTCGGAAGCCTTTACCACTCCCTCCAGGGGCTTTGTTATTCGATTAGCAACAAATATCCCGGCCGCAATCACGACGATGAAAGCAGCAAACGCCAATCCGAACACCTGAGTCCGGGTGGTATTGCTGGGTTGAACCAGGAATGTCTGAGATAAGGATGTGCCGATCACCGCCATATCAGAACCGCCCCGTGCTTCAAGTGCACCAATAATTTCGCTGTAATCGATATTGGCCACGGTAAGGTCCCGCACATAGCTCTCTTCTGATTGGCGCTGCATTACGCCGGCTACGAGCTCCTGACTCAGGCCATCCACGTCTTCTAAATAAGTGGTCGCCAGAGGTGTGCCCTGCAGGTCGTAAATCGTTGCCTGTGCGAGTGTCGCCTGACGAAGTTCGGTCGTAATGCTCTCAAGCGACTTTCCGACAAGAACCACTCCCTCGAACTCGCCGCCTGGGCTTTGGATCGGCCCGGAGACATAGAAGAAGTCGCCCCAGGGCGCCGAGACAATGCCTGCGTACTTATCGCCAATCTCATCCACATTGAGCTCCAGGACCTGCTGAACAAAGCCCCAGTCCTGGAAGAGACTTTCGCCGCGCGAGGCGTAGTAATCTTCGATGTCGCCATCGGCTTGAAGGCGCAATGAGAGCAAGCTAACTCCATCTGGACCCAGGATCTCCATCGCTTCAATGCCACTGTTGACCGCGATTGGGAGCGTGATCTGGCGTAAAGTCTCCGCGTCACTAGCTGAAACAGCCTCGGCCACCCCTTCAGTGTGTGCGATGGAACGAAGTAATTCGAGTTGATTGTCTTCTTCCTTCACCATCCACTCTGCACCCAGCCTACCGGTCTC
>CAYZXF010000072.1:0-31949 GCA_964482355.1 uncultured Anaerolineaceae bacterium
CAAGAGTTCTAGTGTCCGCATACCGAACTCAGGCAGCTCGTCCAGGAATAAGACCCCGCGATGAGCAAGCGAGATCTCTCCTGGCCGAGGCCAATTTCCTCCGCCTACCAAGCCGGCGTAGGAGATGGTGTGGTGTGGAGAGCGAAACGGTCGCTCACGGATCAGCGGCACGTCGGAAGGGAGCAAGTCGGATACCGAGTAAATTCGTGAAACATCCAGCGATTCATCGATCGACATGGCAGGCAATATCCCCGGCAGCGCGCGAGCGAGAAGCGTCTTACCTGCTCCAGGCGGCCCGACCATGAGTACGTTATGACCCCCAGCGGCCGCCACCTCGAGCGCACGCTTGGCATGCTCCTGGCCCTTGATCTCCTGCAGCCCGCCATCGATAGGTGGGCTCGAAATTTCCAGCTTGCTTTTTGGAAAAGGATCAATTGGCGTCACACCGGAGAGGTGGTTCACCAGCTGCGTCAACGATTCGACGGGAATGACTTCAAGCTCCGGGATCAGGCTCGCCTCAGCCGCATCCATGGCCGGAACGAACATCCGGGAGAATTTCTGCTTACGAGCCAGCGCGGCCATGGGCAGCATCCCGCGCACATGACGCAAAGAGCCATCCAACGAAAGTTCGCCTACCGCAATCGCGCCGTCCAACCATTCGTGTTGGATTTGCTCCGAGGCGGCCAGCACTCCCAGAGCGATAGGAAGATCGTAGGCAGGGCCTTCCTTGGGTAGGTCGGCCGGCGCAAGATTTACCGTGACCCTTTGGCGGGGGAACGTGAACCCGGCGTTCTTGACCGCCGCTTGCACCCGCTCGCGACTTTCCTGAACTGCTTTGTTGGGGAGTCCAACAATGGAGAAGGAGGGCAACCCGCGAGAGGTATCGACTTCGACTTCGACCACCTCCCCATCAAGCCCCACCACTGCCGCAGTGTGCACTTTGGCAAGCATGGGCTCAGTCTTGGCAGCGCTGAGGAGAATACAACCCGGGTGGATTGATCATCGATAAGGACCGTCTCACGTCAATTCGTCGAGTGCTCGTTCGGAACAATCGTGAAATCGTATGAGTAGTAGGCTGAGTCATAGCTGATGTCATCCAAAATCTCGTAATCGCCCGACAGGTATGAGTTGAAAACGACTCTGAATGAATTTACTGGTGAGATCGTATTGTATAAGGGATGATCTCCTCCATTTGGCAACTAGTAGGCATTTAGAATTCTGAATCTTCGGCCCAGGGCAGATCCATGATCGCTTTGGACAATTATTACTGGTGGAGTTTCTGACACCTCAAGGATTTCACGAATCACGTTTTCTATCCGCAGGTTTATGAATGTGATTTGATCCCGGTACCTCGCCTTTTCTTGATCATCTATTGAATTCTTATCTGTGTCGGCGAGGGTGAACCGACCTTCGAGTTCAATCGTCTCTCCATTAGGACCAAATACATAAGGTTTGTGAGTTGCCAGAATATGGGCAAAGACAAACTTCGGTCCTTCAATTGCTGGGACTACACGTTCAAGCGAATCTAGCTGGTAGAGCATCTTGAGTCGATGATTCCGGAATGGTTCACCCGTGTCGATCTCAAGAAACTCCGGCATGATGGTTGCCGCATCGGTGAGGACTAATGCGGCGGAGCTTTGGAGCAGCATCGATTCAAAGGCGTTAATTCCTCCGGATAACTGGAGCTCCTTCATAAAAGCTGTCGATTCGGGGCTGATGTAAACGTCGGCATTTCTCCATCCCAACGCCTCCCAACCATTATCGAATGCAACGACTTCGTAGCCGATGCACTCTAGATTTCGCCTGACGACATTATCGCCAAGCAAGCGCCAAAGCGGAGCGAAATCAAATGGTGCCCCATCATAAATGCTCTCATCAAGGGACTGAAGATAGTCCATATTGAGTGAAGAGGTCACGGAAAAATGCGTGGGACTATAGTTGCTCTGGCTCCACTCGGCGACATAGAACCCCATCACTTTGAGATTCTCTAAGAAGTCAGAGTTATCAAATTGATACACCTCCCACAGGTCATCCGCACGTGCATATGCATCCAAAATGATGTAGTAGATGTCCGGGGCCTGATCATTCGTTGGAACTGCCAGATCACAGTTGCCAAGGCTTTGGGGCTCTGATGGAGACTGGATGCTGCGGGAGCGCAGCAAGAAAATGACTATGGTTGATATGGGGACAAGGATCAGTATTCCGGCAACCAAATTCAAGACTCCGGATATCGGAGTCGGATCCTTGAGATGATTATTCACCCAGTGCAAGCCAAGTACTAGCAACCCAATCCAGAGTGGAATTAGGAAGCGATGCCTACCTATCAATACTGAGGATATCTGCACCTGCTTTAGGTAGTCGTAAACGTGGCCATATGTGAAAAAGAGTAAGACCGTTAAGAAGGCAGCTAGCGCTGCTTGGTGCCAATCCTTGAATGCAACCATGAAGACGCCGATCAATGCCGCCGCCCCGATGAGCGAGATAGCAAGCGACCGAATGGCCTGGCTTCCGCTGATCTGATCAATGTTGTTAGAAAGCAATGCCAGAACTGCATATAGCGCGAGTAGCAAAGGAGATATTGGAAAGCGTTTCACATATCTCATTTCAGGAATTTGCTGTCAAAAGCCAGCCTTCTAGGCAGACTGAGTAGGTTCGAGCCGTTTTGGATTAGAGATTGCAGGCTTCACCGCCGCAATGCGCACTTTGGCGAGCATGGATCCATTCTAAGTTATGCGGCTTCGGGGTCAACAAGGCGGATTGACACCATCGGTATGGCTGCGATCGACCTACTAAAAATTGAGATGGCAGCATTGGTCTTATTAATAACGTATTTAAGTCCGGCCCAAAGGGACTGCTCAGTCACGTAGAGCTAAATTCGGGTCCGGTTCCGACCCCAGGGCGCTCCAGCGAAGTAACGACCTCGACTTCGACCACCTCGCCGTCAAGCCCCACCACTGCCGCAGTGTGCACTTTAGCGAGCATGGGCTCAGTCTAAGTTATGGAGCTTGAGGGGTCAACAATGTGGACACAGGCATAACGCAATTATCCGGGCGGGTAATACAGCGTGAAGCCATAGGTTGGGAACTCGACCACTTCGAGTTTCACCGATCCGTTCGCGATATGGTCATCCAGAGCCTTTGCTTCGGGCCCCCAGTTCTGAAACAAGATGAATGGGTTCCGCCCGGTCGCGAGCAAATTGTTTACGGTTGTTGCATCCTCCACCAAATCAAGGTTCCAGAAGATCCGCTGTGGGATATCGTAAAAAATTTGATGTTCAAATATCCGATCGGAGTAGAAATGACTTGATTGATCCGAGATCCCGAGCTCCTTGATCTCCAACCACACCTGCCGCTCCCTAGGGTAGTTGATTTCGAATCTGCCCGGCACCAATAGTTCAGCTGAAGCGCTGCTTGCCAGGACAAGAAAGCCAATAGGCAATGCATAGAGCACCTGTCGCCAGGCTTTCGAGTGCTCATGGCCAACGCCTGCTTGAATTCCATTCAACACAACCAAGATGCCCAGCGCAATCACGGGGGAGAGCAGTCTGAAGTACAGGGGTGAAATGCGAACAACTGTCGATGCCAACGTGACTGCCACGAAATGCGCTGCACATGCCGCCATGAGCACGAGGTGTGCCTTCCTTTCTTGCGGTTGGCTAAGAAACAGCGGCAAAGAGACGATTACTACCGTAACCAGTACAACGACGATCGTGGGGATGAAGCGAAGCTCGAACACGCTGGACTCGATGAATTCAAATGGGGTAAGTAAATTTTCAGGCATGAACGAATCAAATCGACCCGTGCGCGTAAGCTTACCCACTGTCAGCCGATTGCGCAGAAGCCAGAGGCCAACCGGAAGAACGGCAGCGAACGCAGCTATGATCGGCCAATAGGCATTGGGCGCAAACGCGGTGTCAGGTCGCTTCGCTCCGGCCTGAAGCTTATATCGTTGACGGATCGCCAACAGAATCATCCCAATTGCAAGGGACACCAATCCCACGGCGATCCCCCACGTCTGGACAGGTCCGATCCCCGGATTCTTTGTAAGGCCTAATGCGTCGGCAAGCAAAGAGAATGTCACCAAAGCGAAGCCTCCCGCACTTACGAGTATGATCACAGAGCGTTGTGTGATCAGCTGCGGTAAGCTCACGATTGTCTTCCTCCGAAAGAGAACTGGGATCAGCCACGCAATATTGGCCACCCCCGTATATCGGACGCCGCTCGCAAAGGCGATTAGCAGAACCAGGGTTGGCCAGACCCATCTCTCTCGGCCCCCCTGGTAGAGTCGGATCGACAGCCATCCGATTGCCACGGCGAGGCAAATGAACAATGCTTCTGTCCCAGGATCGATGTAAACACTTCGAAAGCCGCTCAACATTAAGAAAAATCCGAACGCTATCGCTCTAAGGAGACGTGAAAATCCCAGACGGTCCATTAGCAGGTAGAGGAACAGGAATAGGAAAACGATAACCACTGCTTGAGCGATGACCGCCGCTCGGACGGGATCGTCGAATGCGAGCATGAAGGGGACGAAATAAAAGGGCAGCCCTGGCGGCTGTTCGGTGTAGCGTTCAACCTTCGGAATCATCGACCGCGAAGGCGAATTGGCAAAGGATACCAGTCGACCCGTCCTAGCAATATTCTTGGCAGCAGTGATATAGGTGCTCGAATCAGGCGAAAGGCTCAGGTCGCTAAGAAGGTGCGAGATTGCCACATAGGAGGCGGTTCCAATAAGAAGGATGTCCAGGACGACCAGCGCATTCGGCCAGAACCTCCTTAAACGGCTGCGAACTTTGGTCATTGAAAAGGTTGGGAGGTCGACCGCTGCTTCTGTCTGCGACCGCGAGGACGGATCACTGTCGGTGGCAGCCAAATAATCTGAAGAGAGCCCCACCACCACCGCGGTATGCACTTTGGCAAGCATGGTTTCAGTCTAAGTTATGCGGTCAGGGGGGTCAACAAAAGGGTCGGATCTAGCGCGCGGCCAGGAGTACCGATTCAGCTTCCTCGAAGTCGGAGGGGGTATTGATGTGCAGCCAAGTGCCCTCGACGGTTACAACATTTGCGAGGCCGGCTCGCAGCAGTTCGTCGTTGAAGGAGTTGATCTCGGTCTCGCCTTCGCGGGCAGGCTGATCCCCGCCGAATCGCTCCCAAATCCATGGCCCGTACAGGAACAGTCCGCCGATAATTTCGACTTCGGATTCGGCGGCCCACGGCTCGGCATCGGTCAGCGCCACCGGTCGGCCGCCGCTCTCCCGGACTAGCTTAGCGCTCGAGCCGGGATTTCGAGTGCGCCGGGAGAAAAAGGTAGCCCCACGCTGGTCAAGTGCGGCCATACCCATTTCGATCAGGCCGGCCGGAGGGATGTTATCCCCATGAAGAAAAGCTACCGTACTCTCGGTAGCTTCGGCTACGATAGCAGACAATCCGCTTCGAAGTGCATCAAGCGTTCCCAGCGGAGACGGTTGGACCACACCCACGATGTCGGTATCCGGAAGCTCCAGAGCGGCTAGTTCCTGGGCCGCGGGGAGTGACTCGGAGGTCGCCACAATTACCGCTCGCTCGGGCGGATTCTCTTCTAACGATGAAAGCGCCCACCCCAAGATCGGCCGTCCTGCGACCAGGGTCAGAGGTTTCGAGATCTCCTGTGAAACCTCCTGCAGCCGCAGGCCCTCTCCAGCAGCGCCGACGATCAGTGTGTAATCCAAAATTGGCTCCTTCGATGGACCGAATGCTACGGCGTGAAGTCGTCCGCAGCATCGCCGGTGACCAACTCCAGGTTAGCCAGCAAACGCTGCGTGTGCTCCGTAGCCGCGGTCAGACGTCGCATCGGATCGGTGGTGCCTGAATCCAGAGCATCAATAATTCCTTGCAGGCGTAGGAGCAAGATCTTGTCGATGTATTCCAGCGCTTCTTCAGTGCTTTTGAACTCTCTTTGATGCGCATATTCAAGCATGCCCGAAAAATCGTTCAGGTTGTCTTGTAGATGGTCGATCATGTTATCGAGCTCTGCAACTGATTTTAGATGCTCGAGAATTCGCTCGACAGAGTCCAACGTTTGATCAAAGGTAATCATGTTGCCCTGGGCGCAATCCCCCTAGTTCGCAATTCGATCATACTCGAGATTTCCCGCCCACTCAATTCGCATGCCGGCACAATACTTCTTATGAAAGTCGGCCGATAGGAAGTCGCATGTACTAGCAAACAATCTCCCCCATCTTCTCAAATCCGAATTCCTCTGCGATATAATGGAGACAGTTGGAGGAAACTTGATAATCGCCTTTATCGGCCTAAGCCTAGCAGTTCTCTTCTTCGTTCTGTATCGTTTGGGGATACTAGAAGAGCTGCCTCGCATACTGAGCGGGAATCCCGAAGACGGTCCTATTGAGTATGATCCCGAAGAAGAACGACGGCTGGAGGTCTTCAAAGATTTTTTTGAGGGAGATTCAGACAGCGAGTAAGCGCTCCTATTCCTCACAATAACCATCGGACGGGCCCTTTTTGGGCCCGATTTCTTTATTAAAAACCCTTAGGGTACTTAAACCGCGAGCAGAGAGAACCACGCCCCAAACTGCACTACCGCCATCATGATCATCGCCGCAACCGAAGGAAGCGGTGAGCGCGATTTTGTGTAGAGGTATCCACCGAGAATGACCAATCATGCGACCAGGTAGCTGCTCCACGCGACCCTGGGTGGGATGCTCCAGCCTACCAATAGCGGAAACATCAGGAAAAATAGAGCGGCTACCGCCCAATACAGCCGCCAGCGCGGCTCCGGCGGCAGCGAGTACATTCAGCCAAGGAAGGTACCGAGCGCAAGCAGGAACAGAGCCGTCGTGTTGAGTGCGCCAGCTCCCCATCCAAAAAGGGCGAGTGTAGAGCCCGCTGCAAGACCGACCCACCCCGCACGCAGCGGAACCCTTCTAGGCACTGTTGACCCTGGCAACGCGCCACTGCCTCTCGAGAACAATGTCCGCTGCGTCAAAGCGTCCGTCTCATAATCGGCGTACTCGTTTGCGTAATGCACACTGCTACTCACCAAAAGCAGAACCACTAGCCCAACGATCAGCAGTTGCGCGTCAAATGCGGCCCCCAGCGCCATTGCCATGGTCGCACCCAGCAGATAGACGAAAGCGATCAGCAGCAGATGCGTCGGGCGTGCCATTCGCCATACTAGAGAAGCTGCTTCAACCTTCTGGATCATGATCCTCGCCTGAGATTATGCTTCGGCCAACATTCGATGTCCGTATTGAGATCCCCGATCCCGTCTTTTCTGTCATGAAAACGCTCCACAAGAGGGGACCGGTGTGGGTGATAAGATGAACCCTTTCCTCTGAGTTTCCAGTAATTGATATGTCCATCGTGCAATGCTGAATGCTCTCGATCACGAGAGAGTTTAGCCTGCTGCATTTGCAATAGGAGTCACTAATTGCTTGGATTTATTGTGCGCCGCGTTATTCGGGGCCTTGTAGCGCTGCTTGTCTTTCAGTTCTTGCTGTTCGCGCTGGTGCATTCCCTGCCCGGGGATTTCGCTTCGATTGCTGGCGCGTTTTCTGGGCCAGGTGGGCGAGCCTTCATGCGGCAGCAGCTGGGACTCGATCAGCCCCTGCTCCAACAGTATTTCGAATGGCTTAAGGGGTTTGTTCAGCTGGACTTCGGGCAGTCTTTCCTATATCGACCAGAAACGGTCTCTGGGATTCTGTTGGATCGCGCTCCGCGCACCCTCCTGCTTTTTCTCTCTGCAGCAGCTCTGTCCTACGTTCTGGGTATCTGGCTTGGAAAGATCGTGGCCTGGCGCAGAGGGGGGGCTGTTTGAGTTCGGAGCATTGAGCGTCGGGATTGCGGCACACACTTCCTTTGCTCCCTGGCTTGCTTTCCTGGGTCTTGGGCTTTTCGCCTGGAACCTTCGATGGTTGCCATATCAAAACCTAATTAATTTCAATGTGTGGTTGCGGGTGGATATCGGACTGGATGAAATTCTGCTCCGTATTGTGATTAGCGGATTTGCCCTGTTTGGAGTGTTTCTGCTCTCAAGACTGATCGGTCGCAAAGGTGGACGAGCGAGAAGAGCGATCGGTGCAAGCCTCTTCCTTCTGGCGGTCCTACTTGTTGTAGCGTTATGGGAGCGCTCAGGCTACTCGCCTCTGGCACTGGACGTGCTCCGACATTTGATGCTTCCTTTGGGCACGGTGGTGTTGCTCTCATTCGGCGAAACGATGATGACCATGCGCGCCACAATGCTGGAGACCATTGGCGACGACCACGTCGTCGCCGCCCGGGCCAAAGGTCTACCGGATAAGGTCGTAAGGGATCGACACGTTGCGCGCATTGCCATGCTGCCTGTCCTGACTCGCATCCTGCTAAGTTTGCCTTTTGTCCTGGTAGGAAGCCTGGTGATCGAGCGGGTCTTCTTCTGGCGTGCGATGGGCCAGGTCGTCTTCAACGCGATCGAATTCCAGGACCTTCCACTCATCGTCGGGGTCCTAACGATGATCGGCCTTATATCGCTGGTAGCCCATATTGTCCTAGATGTCCTGTATGTAGCCCTGGATCCGAGGCTGCGATATGCATGACGCCACAGCGATGAAAAGCGTAGCGCCGACTCGGCCGCGCAGTCAATCGTGGCGAATCTTCCGCAGCCATCGGTATGGCATGCTCGGCCTGGCAATGCTGGTGATCTTTGGAATCATGGCCATCAGCCACCCCATCTTGATGTCCACCATATTGGATCGAGCCCGATATGACCCCATTGTTGGCTTTGATTCGGTGTACTTCCCGCACCCTACCGGCCCTTCGACCACCCATCCACTTGGAACGGATAACTATGGCCGAGATGTGATGAGCCAGCTGCTGTATGGCGCCCGGGTTTCTTTCGGAGTTGGAATTGTGGCAGGGATTGTAGCGGCCGTGGTATCTACCTTAAGTGGTGGAATGGCCGGCTATTTTCGCGGCTGGATCGATCACCTCTTTATGGGTGTGGCAGATATTATGGTGCTTCTCCCGGCGCCGGTGGTGCTGCTAATCTTCGGACTGCTAGTTCGAATGGAATGGATTGTCCTGGGGGTGCTCTACGGACTTCTGACCGGTGCAGGCGCACTGGCGATCATCGTTAAATCACACACTTTGACCCTTCGTGAGAAACCGTTCGTGGAGGCGGCCCAATCGGTGGGCGGAAGCGACCGACATATTTTCCGCACCCACCTGCTCCCTGGAATCCTGCCCCTAACTGCGGTGAACTTCTTCTTTACCGTGGTTGGTGCAATCCTCACCGAGTCGCTACTTTCGTATTTCAACCGCACACAGGTTGATTTGAGTTGGGGCACGATGATATGGATCGGCCAGGAAACCTTTCGGGCCTTTACGATGGAGGGACAATGGCACGCGATCCTGGCGCCCGCCTTAGCGATCATGCTGCTATGTAGCGCCTTCTATCTCGTGGGCCGAGCGCTGGATGACGTGCTGAACCCCCGCCTTCGCCGTCGATAGCTACAGATTATTTGGGAGTCGTCCGGCAACTAGCTAGTTACGAAGCTCTTGCTCAAGACCTGGAGAATTTCGGGCACCCAGCGTGTCAGCGAGGCAAAGGTTGCCTGCGCAGGTACCTCCGGTCCGAGCCCAATTGCAAGCACCCGATCACTGCTCAAGACCACGCTGAGCATTTGCCGATTCGCGCCTGCTATGCTGGTGTATCTCATTTGGCCGCCTTCGATCTCCTCGAGCACGCGCTCACCCATGATGATGGAAGCGGCAGTCATGGCAGAGATCTGATCTTGCCCGACGACTGGTGTCTCTGGGATGCACGAGACGATCAATCCGTTGCCATCGACCAGGGCGACCCAGTCGGGATCGGGCATCTCGTCGGCCATTTGGCTAAGTACTTCTAGGAGCTCATCTTGCCTGGTTGCCATGTCGAATGAAGTTTACAACAAGGGGGAGGATCCCGATCCTTAGAGTATCCTTTCAAGCCGCGCAAAGCAAGACCTGTATTTGGCGGGTCTCATTGATTGAGCTAAAATCCCCGCTCGATGAACCGAAGGGCACGTTTCCGCCGGAGAGGCTCACGTCTGGGTATTCTCGTGTTCCTGGTTGTGCTCGCCTATCTGGTTTTGTTGATAAGCGTTGTCGCTACCGCTGGAGAAGCATTTAAGCTCGCCAGTGGAAGCGCCCTGCTCGCCCTGGCCGCACTGCTCCCAACTCTCGCACTCATTGCACAATTTGTTCTTCCGGTTCGTGACCGTGCCGGCCGCAGATCGGTCTTTGGACGGCTTTTAAATTACCTACTTGGAGAACGTGGAACTGTTACGTTCATTCGCGACGGCAAACCACAAGCAGCCAAAGAGGAAAGAGCGCTGCGCGGTGCAGGCGTGATCTGGGCAGATCACCTCAGCGCCGCCCTATTGCGTACGGACACCGCCATGACCCGCATCGTCGGGCCAGGAGGACTGGCCTTTACCGATCCCGGCGAATGGCTCGCGGAGGGTCTCGATCTCCGCCGACAGAAGCGGTCGCTCTTTGGCTCAACACCTCCAACCGGATCTGCTGCTAGCGCGGAAGAAGTGAGCGCGATGGCGCTCACCCTGGATGGGATCCCGGTCTCGGCTTCACTCTCGGTCACATTTGTTCTTGAGCGTCGCACTTCGGTCGATCGCAGCGACATCGCAGACGCGCCTCCCATCGTCCCATCCATTGGTGCGCTTCAGGCAGCAGCCTACGGGATCATGGTATCGGGCAAGCAGAATTGGTCATGGAGCGATATTCCACACCGATTGGTAGTTGAGCTTTGGAGAGATGAGGTCAAAGACCGGAACCTGGATGAGTTTCTCGCTGACCACTCCGGCGTGTTGGCCGGAATTGAGGCTGCCATTTTGGTCCGGCTTACACAGGAAACAGATAATTCAGACCTTCAGCTGATCCAGGAACGCGGAATTCGGGTGCTGGATGTATCCATTACAGACCTGCAAATTCCAAGCGACATTCAAGCCGAGCAACTCAAGGCATGGTTTGATGAGTGGGCAGGACCGATTCGAAAGGAGCTGGACGAATCGGTCGATTTGGTGCGGGAGGCTGGAATCCGAGGTGAGGCGAACGCCAGCACGTTGCTGATAGAGCGGCTCACTCACAAGATGTCCCAGCAGCTCCGGTTAGACCGCTCGCTCTCACAGCGAGATGCGATCATCTTGATCCTGGAGGACGCGGCCCAGCTCTGCGCGGAGGTCCCGCGGCTGTCTACGCTATCAGTTCAAGTGCGAGAAGTACTCGAACAAGTCAAGGCAAGAGATTCGGAGTGTGGGGACCCCGGGGGAGTCCAGTGAGCCAGGTAACAGGCGTGCACGTAGGAGATGGCCCCAGGTTCTCGCCCCTCAATCTCCTCCTTGATCGAGGCCGGGTTGGTAGTCGGCTGCGGCTCGTGACGATATCGACGCTATTCGGTCTCTACTGGTTCGCGGTCGCCCTGATAGGCAATTTTCCTTCCCTCATTCCCGAACAGACTCTAGCCAATATGTCGGTGGTGCCAGCGGTGCTCTTGGAGGTTCTTAGTTCCTTCTTTAGCCCCCAGGTATTGCTCTTCGTGCTTCCAGTCCTGCTTGCTATTTTGTTGTCATTTCACCTCGGCGCCCGCTATCTGGCGGATTTGTTCGAACTTGAATCAACAAGCATCGCATACCGCTACCTACTGGGTTCGGTGTTGGGCATACGCTATCCGTTGTTGACCATCGATGCCGGCAACGTTACCGATCTAGACCGGCAGAACCCGCTCCTTCGTATCGGAGGACCCGGCTACTTGAAGCTGCACCTCGGTTTCGCAGCGGTTTTTGAGACCATGGAAGGCCAGCCACGGATCTACGGTCCGAGCCCCGGACGTTCGCACTACTTTGTTCAGGGTTTTGAACGCCTGCGGGACGTGATCGATCTGCGGGATCAGCTTCGTGAAATCGACGAGATCCGCACGGTCACTAAAGACGGCATCGTCGTGCATGCCCGAGATATCCAGATCGTCTTCCGTGCTTTCAGCTCATATCGAAGAAATGACGACGGGACCTATCAGGCCGATCCGAGAAGCATGCTAAACCTGACGTACAGCGGAATTGCCGATGAGTCGGGCTCGCCGCGTTGGACCGAAACCTTGCCTACCATCGCTGTAGATGAGCTTAAGAAATATGTCGGCACCCGCACGCTCGAGGAATTTCTGGCGTTACCAAGCGACAATGGTCAGAGCGCACTGAAAGTCCACATCCCACGCCGCGAGCTTACCGCCAGCTTCCACACGCAGGAGAGAAAGCAGCGGCTTCGAGACCTGGGACTGGAATTGGTCTGGGTAGGAGTGGGCACATGGGAAGTGCGAGACGATCAAATTCCATCCACCGATTTGGAAATTGCTGCAGGCCAGACTCTGACTGGTGTCGCAAGAGACGAGGCTCGAGCCCGCCGATTGCGTTCGGTGGAGCACCTGGCGCGGGCGCGTCAACTTCGAGAGTACGCCCTCCATCGAGAGGTAATTCTGGAATTGATCGCAGCTTGGAACAACGGGCAGATGTCAGATCGTAATCGATGCTACGAGATACTTGAGCGGTTTCGGAGGAGGCTTATTGACCTTCAAGGTCGAGTCGAGGCTGCACGGCGATTGGATCCTGGCAGTTTCGAATTACCGGAGCGCCTGCAAGAGACTTTGTCACAATTGGAGTCGTTGACGGAGCGCTCCCCTCACTCTGATCTTTAGAAGCCGCATCATTAGTAAGCCTTAAATCCGCACACCATGATGACTAAATCCGTCTCGAGCTGGCTCCAGATCCATCCGGAGATCAGTGCTGCGCTTTCAGAGCGCCGTCCGGTGGTGGCGCTCGAATCAGCCGTGATTACGCACGGCCTGCCGCGCCCGATCAATTTAGAGCTAGCACGCCGCATGCAGGCTGAAGTCCGAAAAGCAAACGCTCTGCCAGCAATCACAGCGGTCATTGACGGCGTTGCCCAGCTTGGGCTGACTCACGAACAGCTTGAGCGCTTGTCGCTCGATGATCAGGCGGTGAAGATCAGCCGCCGCGACTATGGGTGGGCCGGGGCGTCCGGGCGGTCTGGGGGCACCACGGTTGCGGGAGCGATGATTATGGCTCACTCCGCGGGAGTATCGATCATTGCCACGGGTGGCATCGGCGGCGTGCACCGTGGAGACGCCATGGATGTGTCGGCAGATCTGCCCGAGCTGGCTCAGACCCCGGTTGCGGTAGTGTGCTCCGGCGCCAAAGCGATTCTAGATATTCCGCGCACGATCGAATGGCTGGAAACAGCCGGCGTGCCCGTGATCGGATATCAGACTGATGAATTCCCGAGTTTTTACAGCAGGGAGAGCGGACTGCCGGTCAGCGTCCGCGCGGATACGCCAACCGAAGTGGCAGCCGTCCTGCGCAGCCACTGGGATATTCCTTCTGCCGGCGCGGTATTGATCGCCGTTCCTTGCCCCGAATCGGATGCCGTTCCGCTGGAAGAAGTGCAGGAGGCTCTGCGGCAAGCGGAGACAGAAGCGCGCGAAGTGAGTGGCGCGGCACTGACGCCATTCCTGCTATCTAGAATGTCTGAATACACAAACGGCCGATCCCTGGGAGCCAACCTCTCGCTCCTGCGCAACAATGCGCAGGTTGCGGCTGACATTGCGGTGGCCTTCGCGTAGCTTGATTCCCGGGCTCCAAAAACGCTGAAGCCTCCTCTCCAGCCGCCATATTTCGCTCAAAAATGCCGCGCAGGTCGGTATGTTAGAATGGCCTACCTTTTGAGCCCCAGCGATGGTAGAAGTTTCAATCGATAGCATTCGAGTCAGCTTAATGTCGCAGCACCGAATCGTGATTCTCAAGGATGTCGATTCGGACCGCTTCTTACCGATTTGGATCGGGCCGTATGAGGCTGAAGCCATAACGGTCAGCCTTCAACAACTGGAAGTTTCGCGTCCGTTGACACACGATTTGCTCCGCAATGTTTTGCAGGAACTCGGCGCCGAAATTACGCAGATTAATATCACCGAACTCAAAGACGACGTCTTCTTTGCACAGATCATCATGACCGCCAACGGGCAGGAAATTGAGATCGACTCGCGTCCCTCCGATGCGCTTGCGCTCTCCGTTCGAGCCCACGTTCCGGTCTTTGTTTCTGAAGATGTCATGCAGGAAGCTGCCTCCGTACCGGAGGATGAGCTGGAATCAGAGGACCTTGGGGAAAGTGGAGAAGAGCGACTGGAGGTCTTCAAAGACTTTGTCGAGACGCTCGACCTGGATGACATGGAATCTTCAGGGGGCAATTCGGAGGAATAGGCCAAACCGCGCTGACCTCCTTCCCATGCGCATTCCAACCTAAGCAACGTTTGACAAGGCGAATTGATGCGCCAGTTTTCGGTTTAGTGATATGACAGAAAAGTCGACGAATTCAAACGAAGGCCAATCCATTCCCCACAATCGGGAAGCGGAAGAGGCCGTGCTAGGCTCCGTTCTCGTCAACACGGAGGTCTATTACGACCTGGCCCACTTTCTCTCTGCCGATGATTTCTTTCTGCATCGCAACCAGTGGATCTGGGAGGCATTTACCCGCCTTCAAGAACAACGCCAGCCGATCGATCTTCTGACGGTTGGGGAGCAGCTTGACAGTCAGGGTCGGCTGGTCGAAGTCGGCGGGCATGCCTACCTCACCGGGCTAATCAACAACGTTCCGTCCTCAATTCACGCAGAAGCGTACGGCCATATGGTGGAGGAGGCGGCCACACGGCGAAGGCTGCTGGAAGCCGCCAATCGGATCGCGCGTCTGGCCCATCAGTCCGACACCCTTTTGGAAGACGTTGTCAATGAAGCCGAAAAGGCGGTTTTTGGCGTCAGCGAGCAGCGTCTTCCGCACCAACTGCAGCCCATTCGACAGGTGCTGAGTGAGTACTACGATCGAATTGACTACCTGGCTCGCCACAAAGATGAAACGATTGGTGTGCCAACCGGCTTCATTGATCTGGATCGCTTGCTGGGCGGCATGCAGCCGAGTGATCTGCTGATCATCGCCGGACGCCCGGGCCAGGGCAAATCAGGCTTTTGTATTTCGGTAGCTAAGAATGCCAGCCAGCTTCACAAGCAGCACGTTGCTATGTTTTCGCTGGAGATGTCAAATGAGCAGCTAGTTCAGCGATTGGTCGCTCAGGAAACCGGGATCAACTCCCAGAAGTTGCGACTCGGCGAGATCCAGGACGAGGAGTGGCCGTTATTCACCCAGGCCGTCAGCGCTCTGGGAGAGACTCACATCTACCTCGACGATACGCCTTCGATCAGCCCGCTTCAGCTGCGCACAAAATGTCGCAGGCTGCACATGGAAGTTGGCCTGGATCTGATCATCATCGACTATCTACAATTGATGACAGGCGACACACGCATGGATAATCGCGTGCAGGAAGTCTCCTATATCTCTAGAAACCTCAAGGCGCTGGCCCGCGAACTTAACGTCCCGGTCCTGGCCGCGGCGCAGCTGTCCAGAGCGGTCGAGCAGCGATCCGACAAACACCCGCTGTTGTCCGACCTTCGTGAATCCGGCAGTTTAGAGCAGGACGCAGATATCGTGATGTTCATTTACCGGCCTGATCAATATGAAACCGACACGCTCAAGCAGAATATCGCCGAGATCATGGTCGCCAAGCACCGGAATGGCCCGGTCGGATCGATCGAGTTGGTCTTCCGCGAATCGTTGGCCAAGTTCGAAAATGCAGCTGCCCCTCGAATACGGGAGGCTGAACCCGCCCCCGAACTATGAGCACCTTCAATGGTTTTCCGACGGGCACCACCCGTCTGACGGCCATCCCAAATCCCTTGTTCAGCGAGCTTTTGCCAAGCATCGATCATCTGGCAGAGCTCAAAATGATCCTTTATTCCTTCTGGTTTTTGTCGCGATCGGAAGGGGATTTTCCGTATCTTAGCCGCGACGAATTGGCGAAAGACAGCCTGCTTCTGGATGCGCTATCTGGGCCGCTCAAGGGATTGGAAGCGCTTGACGATGCACTGGAACGGTGCGTGGCTCGAGGCAGCTTGTTAATGGCAACTTTGGAAATGGGCGGTGATCCACAAGGTTTTTATTTCCTAAACGGCCCGAACGGGCGCGCGGCCGTAGAAGCCATCGAAGCCGGCAAGTGGAGGCCAAGCGGGGAGTCCGAGGCACCGCTTGAGCTTCGACTGGAACGACCGAATATTTTCAATCTCTACGAGAAGAACATTGGACCGCTGACTCCCATGATCGCCGATCGATTGCGAGATGCGGAGCAGACCTACCCCGAAGACTGGATCGTTGATGCCATTCAGATCGCGGTCGACAACAACGTTCGGAAATGGCGCTATGTCGAAGCCATCCTTCAAGACTGGATGGAGACAGGGAAGCATGAGCGAGAAGACCGAGGAGACACCGAAAGAGCCCGCCGACGATACCAGCAGGGCCAATTCGCAGATTTCTGGGACGCCTAACGGATCAACCGATCTCTTAGGGGACCCGGATTGCCCGCACTGTGGAGGAGTCGGATATTTGCGCGTTCAGGCGCCGGTCGGGCATCCCGATTTTGGTCGCCTGGAAATATGTGAATGTCGTGATCCGGAGCTGCGCTTGCATCTGCAGGAGCGGCTTTTCCGGCTCAGCCGTCTCGATGAGCTAAAAAACCTGACCTTTGACACCTTCGACCCCGACGGAAGGGTCGGCACATCCGAGCAGGAGCGAGAATCCCTGCATGCGGCATTCAAACGAGCGAAGACTTACGCCGGGAACGTGGATGGATGGCTGCTTCTCCAAGGCGGATTCGGGGTCGGGAAAACCCATTTGGCGGCCTCGATCGCGAACGAGGCCGCGGAAAACGGTACCGCAACTCTATTCCTCACCGTTCCAGACCTTTTAGACGAGCTGCGTGCCACATTCAGTGATGAGGGTACGACTTTCCAACAGCGCTTCGATGAGATACGCACAGCTCCGCTGATTGTGCTGGACGATTTTGGAACCCAGAACGCGACCGAATGGGCACGTGAAAAAATGTTTCAGATCCTCAACCACCGATACACGAATCGCTTATCGGTGGTGATCACCACCAATTTAGCCCTGGAGGAGATCGAGGCTCGATTGCGATCGCGCATCCTGGATCCATCGTTGGTGGATCGGATCTATATCCACGCGCCGGATTACCGTACACCGATGAAACAATCTGGCCGGGACGAGCTGTCCTCGCTGGATCTGCATCACGATCAGACCTTTGATAGTTTCCGACTTCGCAAAGGAGAGAAGCTTCCTGCCGAGCAGATCAGGTCGCTCGAAGATGCATTTAAGGCGGCACAGGTGTTTGCCGAGGAACCCGCTGGCTGGCTAATGTTGGGGGGGAGTTACGGGGTCGGCAAGACACACCTTGCTGCCGCCATCGCCAATTATCGTCTCACACAGGGCCACCCGGTCACCTTCGTCAGTGTTCCCGACTTGTTGGATCATCTGCGGTCGACCTTCAGCCCAGCTTCAACGATATCTTATGATCGAAGGTTCAACCAGATCCGGAATACCCCGCTGCTGGTGCTCGACGATCTGGGAACCGAGTCGATGACGCCATGGGTGCGCGAAAAACTTTACCAATTATTTGGTTACCGCTTCGACGCCAGACTTCCAACAGTGATTACGTCCGCAAGCACGCCGGCCAAGATGGACGCACGCATTCGAGCCTGGACTGATCGAGAGCTTTGCGTGCGCAGGCTCATCACCGCCCCCTCATTTCGTGGGAGCCGGTGACAGCCCAGTCTAATCGAGGGGCAGGTGATTTCGAGGGAGCCGTTGACCGCTCCTCGTGTCGAGCGGCTTGCTGAACCGTGCGTGTTAGAATCCGCCACCTAAATGCCCGCCCCCATCGTCTAGGGGACTAGGACGTGGCCCTTTCAAGGCCAAGACCGGGGTTCGAATCCCCGTGGGGGCACCTCTCGTAAGTTCTCTGTAAGCTATTTCCCCCTTAGTTCCTTTTAGAATGGGCACAAACCGCCTTTACTTCGGGAAGGTCTTTGTGTCTATCGACAGCAATAAAGTACTGATTGCGGACGATCACGACAGCACCCTCGACCATTTGGGAGAGGTGCTGGGCGAATGGGGTTATCAGGTAGTCGCCGTCGACGATGGCGAAGAGGCCTGGGATATTCTCCAGCGTGACGACGCGCCGCGAATGGCCATCCTGGACAAGAGCATGCCGGGGATCGACGGCGTGGAAATCGTGCGCCGTGTGCGTGAGCAATCCCAGGAGCCGTATATCTACATCCTTCTGCTCACAATGTACGATGAGGAGAGGCACCTTGTCGCCGGCTTGAACGCCGGAGCCGACGACTACATTGTCAAACCCTTCCGGTCCCACGAATTACAGGCCAGACTTGAAGCCGGCAAACGCATCTTGGAAATCCAGGACCAGCTCATCCAGACGCGGGATAAGCTGCATTCCCAAGCGACAACCGATTCCGGCACCGGCCTCTGGAATCGTGCTGCCATCTTGGACATCCTTGACCGCGAGCTCGATCGAGGCCTACGCAAAGGCGAATATCTGGGTGTGGCGATGATCGACCTGGATGACTTCAAGCGGATCAACGATTCCTACGGGCATCAAGCCGGAGACACGGTGCTGCTGGAATGTGGGCAGCGAATGCGGAATTGCGTCCGCACCTATGACGCTACCGGTCGCTATGGAGGCGACGAATTCCTCTTGGTACACCCCGGCTGCGACATAGAAACGGCGGTGATGCTTGGCGAACGGCTACGCAGGGAAATTGCAAAGGAGACGGTAGTGGTTGGCCCAGCGCCGCTGTGGATCACTGCCAGCGCAGGAGTCGTCTCAACTGAGCTCTTTCCTGAAGCAGGCGCCGATGAATTGATCGCCCTTGCAGATGAGGCGCTTTATGTCGCCAAGCGAGGGGGTCGAAATCGACTCGAGATCGCTGAGAAGTTCGCCGAGGCCTAGGGCGAGCACAGTCGAAGCTATCTAATGAGACCCCCTTCGGGGGGCTTTTTGGTTAAGGCATTAGAATCGGGGCGTTTCCCGAGGAGATCCAAGCGTGATTTTGGTGACCGGTGGCGGTGGTTATATCGGCAGCCATATCGTGCGGCGGTTGTCGGAATCTGGTGAACGAGTCCGCGCGTTGGTTCGAGACCGCCATCGCGTCACGCGCGAGGGGCGACTTGAAGATTTCAAGATTGAGATCGTTGAAGGCGATGTCACAAGGCCGGAGAGTCTATCTCCGGCATTTGACGGAGTTCAATCCGTTATCCACACGGTTGCCATCGCCATTGAAAAGGGGAGACAGACTTATGAGCAAGTCAACTATCGAGGAACGGTCAACGTCGTAGAAGCTGCCCTGTCAGCTGGAGTGGGCCGTTTCATCAATCTCTCACAGCTTGGGGCCGATTCGTCTCTACCCTACCGCTTTCTTGCCTCCAAAGGGCGTGCTCAGGAGGTTGTGGCGGATTCGAGTTTGCAGTGGACCGCCTTCCGTCCCTCCGTGATCTGGGGGCCGGAGGACGAGTTTGCCAATACGTTCGCCCGGCTCATCCCGTTTTCGCCGCTTATCTATCCCATTGTTGGCGACAAAGGGTCAAAGTTCGAGCCTGTCTGGGTGGAAGACGTCGTGTCGAGTATGCTGAAGGCACTGCCAGATGCTGACACCATTGGCCAGGAATTTGAATTGGGAGGCCCGGAAGTCCTAACGCTAGAGGAAATTGCGCGGCGCACGCTCGCCGCAGTTGGTAAACGCCGTGTTATGGTGCGGTTCCCCATGCCCCTATTGCGGGGTATCGTAGCTCTGATGGAAGCTCTTCTGCCTGCGCCCCCCGTAACTCGCAGCCTGCTTGAATTGCTTGCTGTAAGTAATGTAACGGATGAAAATTCCCTTAGGGGGTTCGTTCCAAATCCTCGCCCGTTCTCGCCTGAGAACATTGCCGATCATATGGCCAATTTCAAGGCCAGCTCAACTGTTGCGCAGTTCCTAGGTAGATCCTAACAATCCAAAAACTCCCTAATGTTATCCATCGAAGTCCACTCGCTTTCAGCGTGAGATCGCCTTGGCCCCCCTTTACAGTTCGACCATACACCGTAAGGTGACTGATAGATTCTTGAGCCGATTGCTAAGGTCGGTGAAAGTTGGTGGCCATACAATGTGGCCAAATAGGGAGGACTGAATATGTTGACTTTAAATGCGGAAGAAATTGAGAAATCCCGATCGATCCTGGTGGTCGACGATGAGCGCGGTTTCTGCGATGTAGTGACCGTAATCCTGGAGACCCAAGGTTATGAGGTGCACAGGGCCCACCATGCAAACGACGCGTTTGGCATGCTGGACAAAACTCGCCCCGACCTGATCCTCACGGACATGATGATGCCCGATATCGACGGCGTTGGGTTGATTAAGCGTTTGCAGGAAACACCTGCCTGGGCGGACATTCCGGTGGTCGTAATCAGCGCATACTCGGAGCCCGAGATTCAAGAAAATGCGTTTGAAGCGGGCGCGTCCGGGTTTATGTCGAAGCCTTTTTCCGCCAGCGAATTGCGCTCAACCGTGGGCGCCTACTTTACCGAGAATTAGCCAATGATCATGGACCCGCGAGCGATCATTGAGGAGAGGATTACGTAGTAGCAATTGGCCGATTGATGCACTAAACGTTTGCCGCTCCCCACATTCGTGGGGAGTTTTGCTTGTGCGGCCTGACGTGCGAGCCGAGTGGTCTGGAAATCTGGTCGCTCAAGCGCTTGACGCTCTTTTGTGCCCCGAATACAATCCGGCTGGAGAGGGCAAATGACCATTCGTCGCAGCGCACTTTGGATTGTATCGATCGGCTTCGGATTGGTTTCCACCGCGGGGACCATCATCATCTTTGGTTCTGACCTGAATAAATTCTGGACCAACTTTCTCTTTCCAGGAGATCTTCCGCTTCTGCTCTTCATCGGGTTCGGCAGCCTGGCCTTCATCTGGCTGGACCTTATTCTTCAAACCCAATATCTTAAGAACTGAGCAACCCCACATTAATCCTCAGACGACGGGCCATCACGCCCGTCGTCTTTTTGATTATCGGGAATTTGTTAGGGTTGATAGTTTTTGCCAGCCCCAGTGTGTAGGCTGTAGTCTGGCGACAGGAGAAGGTGGACCCGAAAATTGGTGAACCTGAAGTGAATTCTGACAATCGACAAACAAGCTCGCGGATCCCTAACTTCTACGATATGGGGTTGGAGGAGCGGCGAGCCCGACTTGCGGAAGCTGCTGGGCGCCCGCTGGATGGCCTTGCGGGGCCCGATGGCCTTGATGTCTCGCTTGCGGACTCGATGATCGAAAATGTGGTTGGATTGCACAGCCTTCCGCTGGGCGTCGCGACCAACTTTGTTGTCAATGGAAGAGAAGTTCTTGTGCCCATGGCTATCGAGGAGCCTTCAGTCGTGGCAGGAGCTTCGTACATGGCGAAGATCGTACGCGAATCGGGAGGCTTCGTAGCAGAGGCTGATCCATCTCATATGATCGGCCAGATCCAGGTCCTGGATCTCGAAGACCTTTCGAAGGCTCAAGAAGCACTTTTGCAAGCGGAATCACAATTGCTCGAAGCCGCAGACCGGGCGGGACCCATGATGGTGGCAGTCGGCGGGGGAGCACGCGCAATCGAAGTGAAAACCTTCACGGAGAGCCCGATCGGGCCGATGTTGGTCTTCTATTTGATCTACGACACTGTGGATGCAATGGGGGCGAACTCGGTGAACACCGTGTTGGAGAGCATTGCCCCGCTAATTGAGGCTTTGACTGGCGGCAGAGCCCATCTCCGCATCTTGTCCAACCTGGCGGACCGGCGGCTTGCCAGGGCATCTTGCACCATACGCCCGGGCGTTTTGGCGTTTGGTGATTTTACAGGTGAGGCAGTGCGAGACGGGGTGGTCGAGGCCTGGGCATTTGCCGCAGTCGATACGTACCGAGCTGCCACACACAACAAGGGAATCATGAACGGCGTGGATGCGGTCGTTATCGCAACCGGCAATGACTGGCGCGCAGTGGAGGCCGGAGCGCATGCCTATGCAGCTAGATCGGGAGCGTACACGTCGCTCAGTCGCTGGTGGGTTGATGAGCAGGGTTCGTTGAACGGCGAATTGGAAATCCCGCTTGCTCTGGGAACAATCGGCGGCGCAACCGGCGTACATCCAGGAGCGCGCGACGCGTTGACTCTCATGGGCGTCGAGCGGGCGCAAGATCTAGCGGAAATCGTGGTCTCGGTGGGATTGGCTCAGAACCTGGCGGCGCTGCGAGCGCTCGCAACAGAAGGCATTCAACGCGGGCATATGGGGCTTCATGCTCGTCAGCTAGCCATCGCCGCCGGCGCCAAAGGGAGCCAAATCGATGAAGTGGCCGGCGCAATGATAGAGGAAGACAACATCCTCCTGGAGCGTGCAGAAGAGCTTCTCAAACTCTAAGATGGGTGACCTATACTGAAAGCGAGAACCATGGCAGAAAACAAGATGCTAAAACCGAACCGCGAGACAGGTTTCACGGGCTATGGCGCCTATGTGCCGCAGTACCGTCTTCCGGCGCAGGAAGTCGCCCGGATATGGACCGACGGCAAGGGCGGCCTTCCCATCAAAGAGAAGGCCGTCGCCGGCCTGGACGAAGACGTCATCACCATGTCGATCGAGGCGGCCCGCAACGCCCTGGCACGCTCCGCTATTGACCCCACTGAAATCCGAGCCGTTTGGGTAGGCTCGGAGTCGCACCCATATGCGGTCAAGCCGACCTCTACGATTGTGGCAGAAGCCATTGGAACTGCCCCGCACGTTCAGGCTGCCGATTGGGAATTCGCCTGTAAGGCCGGAACAGAGGCGATTCAGGCCGCCATCGGCTTCGTAGGATCCGGAATGGCCGATTATGCGCTGGCCATCGGGATGGATACTGCTCAAGCGCGACCGGGGGATGCGCTCGAATACACTGCCGGTGCCGGAGGCGCGGCATTCATCATTGGCCCCGCAGAGAGTGCAGTCTGCGTGATCGAAGGATCATACTCCTATACAACCGACACCCCCGATTTTTGGCGCCGTGCGAATGAGACCTATCCAGAACACGGTGAGCGGTTCACGGGGGAGCCAGCCTATTTCAGCCATGTTCAGGCCTCCGCCGAATATCTGATGGACGCGATTGGGGCTACGGCTCCCGACTATAAATTCGCCGTTTTCCATCAGCCCAATACCAAATTCCCCGTGCGGGTTGCAAAAACTCTCGGCTTCGAACAAAAGCAGATTGAGGCCGGACTGCTGGTGCCGGACATTGGGAACACATACGCCGGCTCGGCAATGGTGGGTTTGACGGCCATCCTGGACATCGCAGAACCAGGAGACCGGATCCTGATGGTCTCCTACGGTTCGGGTGCGGGATCTGATGCCTTCAGCCTTCGGGCCACTGAGGCGCTGACAGAGCGCCGCACCGCCGCGAGAGATACCCAAAGCTATGTGAAGCGACGCAGCGTAATCGATTATGCGACCTACGCAAGGCTTAGAGGCAAGCTGGTCCTAAAATGACTGACAAACCCGACGCGGTTGTAATCGCCGGAGTGGGCATGATGCCGGTGGGCGAACACTGGGAACTTTCCCTGAGACACCTGGCGCTAGAGGCGATGAGCGCCGCTCAGGCAGATTCTGGAGGTCTTAGACCACAGGCACTGTACGTGGCCAACATGCTCGCGCCCGCACTGTCCGGTCAGTCTCACCTGGGAGCCCTACTGGCAGATTTTGCCGGCATGCGGGGCGTGGAAGCCTCAACCATCGAAGCTTCAGGTGCATCTGGAGGGGTGGCCGTGCGACATGCAACCCTGGCGCTGGCATCTGGCGCGATTGACGCAGCATTGATTCTGGGGGTCGAGAAGGTGACCGATAAGTCCAGCGGTCAAGTCCAAGCCGCGCTCGCCACCGGAACCGATTCAGAGTATGAGGCCGTGCAAGGTGTCACACTAAGCGCTCAGGCTGCCCTTCTTATGCAGCGCTATTTGTACGAACATGAAGCGCCAAGTGATTCCTTGGCGGGATTTAGTCTGACGGCGCATCAGAACGCGGTGACGAACCCGAACGCAATGTTCCGCAAGGCTATCAAGCCTGAACAATATGCCAGGGCTCCCGTCGTAAGCGAACCTCTCAACACCTTTGACGTGGCTCCGTTGGCGGATGGAGCGGCAGCCCTGATCCTAGCGCGCGCCTCTACTCTGCCCAATGGCAGTGACCGCCCCCAGGTTGGGATCGTTGGGTCGGCGACATCTACATCAGCCCTGGCGGTGCACGATCGGCCGGATCCCTTGATATTGTCTGCGGCTGCCCATTCAGCCAGCATGGCCTTGATGCAAGCAGAATTGTCTCCAGAAGATATTCAGCTGTTTGAATTGCATGATTCTTTCTCCATTTTCGGAGCGCTTTCGCTTGAGGCAGCTGGCTTTGCGGAGCGCGGGGCGGGCTGGAAGCTAGCGCAAAATGGAGATATTTCGTTGATGGGCGATATCCCGATTTCAACCTTCGGCGGATCCAAGGCGCGCGGTGATCCAGGGGCAGCCACGGGGATCTATCAGCTGGCAGAGGCCACCTTGCAGCTGCAGAATCGGGCGAACGAAAATCAGGTACCGGATGCGGCCATCGCGATGACACAATGTCTGGGAGGTTCAGGCGCGACGGCCTCAACCCACATCTTACGGCGCAGGAATTAGAATCCAAAGGGCAAATTCGATAACTTCACCGTTTCTGATAGTTTCTGAGAGCCTCTTGTGAATAGATTCACTGGCATGGAAACATCAATGCATTGGAGACTCAAGCAGCAGCGCTATGCGCTCGTCGGAGAGGTATGCCCGCACTGCACCTATCGGATCTTCCCGCCGCGCGATATCTGCCCGGATTGCGGCGAAGACGCCCGCGACATTTACAAATTCAGCGGGCGCGGAAAGGTCTATTCCCACACAACCGTCTATCAAGCTCCCGCTGGACATTCAGAAAACGCCCCCTACCCGGTGGCGATCGTCCGCTTGGAAGAAGGCCCACTGGTGACGGCTCAGCTCACGGATCTGGGCGAGGAGCCTGTCGAAATCGGCACTCCGGTCGAAATGGTGACCCGAAAGCTGGGAGCCGACGGTGATCGCGGCATGATCGTGTACGGTTATAAATTCCGCCCTACTTTGGCGGAAAGCTAACGAGCCGCAACTAGCGTAGGGCCGCCCACGGGCTGGCCCTTTTTGATTCCCAAATCCCTACAATCCCCACGCTTGCACGGCATAAAGCCTTGTGCTAGGATCGCCGGCTGTTCCAACGAGACCGGCCCGAGGAACCCTCTTTGGAGGAACCCATGAATACTGCACGATTACGTAACATCTCCATGTTGGCTTTGATCGCACTTGTAGCGGCCTGTACACGCTCGGCTTCCACGCCACCGCCTGGGGAAGGCGAAGGCGAGGCACCAGCCGATAGTCAGCAGGCCACCATGGAAGCCGTTCGTTCGGCACTTCTTACACAGACTGCCGAGGCGGGCGGAGGCGGTACAGTCGCCACGCAAGCCCCACCTGCAGCAACCGAGGAACCTGGTGGCGAAGCTTCAGCTCAACCCACGGTTGTGGGTATCGTGTATGTCGAATACACGGTGCAGGAAGGTGATTTTATCGCAACCATTGCCGAGGCCTTCGGGGTCGATCCCGAAGCCATCGTCGATCTGAACGGGCTGGGCTCGCCTTCGGAAGTCACTGTCGGCATGGTGCTAAAGATTCCACCCAGCACCGGGCAAGCCGCGACGCCGGAACCCACGTCAGTGGCGGGTGGCGGCGGAACGGTACATGTCGTTCAACCTGGGGAATGGATATGGGAGATCGCTCGCACTTACGGGGTCGACCCGAATGCGATCATCGCTGCCAACGACCTGGCGAATCCCAGCCTTGTGTACCCAGGTCAAGAACTGATCATTCCGTAGATCTGGATCAACCGTTGAAACCGAGGGGCGGCCTCATTGGCCGCCCCTTTTCATTGGAGTGTCCGATGGCCATTGAGGTTCTTTCATCCAAGGTCGTCTTCGAAGGAAAGATCTTCGACGTTCAGATTGATCAGGTACGGCTTGCGAACGATCATGAAACTCGGATTGATCTCGTGATTCATTCGGGCGCCGTAACGCTGATCCCAATAGGAGAGGATGACTCGATCTGGTTCGTGCGGCAGTACCGGCACGCAACCGGCGGCAATCTGCTCGAGCTTCCAGCGGGTACTCTCGAACCCGGGGAGGATCCCGCTAGCACTGCCGTGCGTGAAAGTCGGGAAGAGATTGGAATGGCGCCGGGTCAATTGGATCATCTTGGCGGCTTCTATCTGGCGCCTGGCTACTCAAACGAATATATGCACGTCTTCTTGGCTACTGATCTGCAGCCTGATGCGCTGGCGCCGGATCCTGACGAGCTCATCGAACTCGAGAAACTGACCCCTCAAGAAGTCAGATTGCAGATCTCGGACGGCGGCTTTCAGGACGCGAAGACCCTGGCCTGTTTGCACTTGGCCGATACTAAGCACGGAATTCTTTCCAAATCATGATTGATACCGGGCGTGGTATACTTTTGCCGCGCGCCGCCCAGGTACCGAGGGCGGCGGGTATGCTGTAGAGAAGCCGATGTCCGAAATAATTAAAGCGCTCGAAGCTCCTGTAAATGAGAACATCCCCGAGCTGCGGCCCGGAGACGATGTGAGCGTTCATTTGCGTATTCGTGAGGGCGATCGTGAGCGTATTCAGGAATTTCGCGGCACGGTCATCAGGATGCGCAAAGGCGGCAACGACACTAACTTCACGGTTCGCCGCATCGCATCGCACGGCATCGGGGTAGAGCGCACGTTCTTGCTTCGATCACCTCGAATAGACAAGGTTGAAGTGGTGCGCCACGCGCACGTGCGGCGTGCGCAGCTCTACTATTTAAGAAATCTCAGAGGCAAGCGAGCCCGTCTCCCGGAAAAACGCGGCTAAATCGGCTGTGCCCGCCAGGGCAACCTCACCCCAAATCCCCACAACCTTCAGGCAGACCCAAGGCCCAGTACACTCTGAATGATGACCCAACCCTCAATCGGTGTATTTGATTCCGGTGTCGGCGGCCTATCTGTACTGCGCGATATGAAACAAAGGCTGCCGAACGAACCGTTCGTGTATTTCGCGGATCAAAAGAACGTGCCGTATGGTTCGCGCTCGCTGGATGACGTTCGGGAACTCTCTGAGGGAATTACACGACTTCTTCTCGAGCAGGGCTGTACGCTAGTCGTTGTTGCCTGCAATACCGCCTCCGCGGCGGCCCTGAACGCCTTGCGCTCCGGCTTTCCAGATACACCCTTCGTAGGGATGGAGCCGGCTGTCAAACCTGCAGCGGAGCGCTCAGAGACGGGCAAGGTAGCTGTCCTCGCGACTCCGGCTACGTTCCAGGGAGCCCTATTTGCCTCGGTAGTAGATCGGTTCGCACACGGCGTAGATGTTGTCGAGATCATCGCTCCGGGGCTCGTGGAGCTTATTGAGGACGGACAGACCGCTTCAGAGTCGGTTGATTCGATCCTGCTTGCATGCCTTGAGCCAGCAAAATCCCAGGGCATCGACACCTTGGTCTTGGCCTGCACACACTATAGCTTTGTGATTCCCGCCATCCAGCGCATTCTCGGACCTGATGTGAGCGTCATTGATCCTGCACCTGCCGTAGCCATGCAAACCGATAGGCTCTGGGGGGCGCAGAAACATGACGGGGAAACCCCTGCGGGCACAAGTACTCCTGCGAGCACAAGCACCCAAGCGGGCACAGGCACCCAGGCGGGCACGAGTATTCGATATATCACGAGCGGAAACCCACAGGCTTTCCGCAGGTCGCTCTTAAAGTTGATTGAGGATGAGGGAACTACCCAGGCCGCCTCGTGGGAGGCCGGCTCACTGGTTCTTCGCGGAAACTAATTTTTAACCCCCGCCTTTTCCAGATCCTTGGCCGCAATCCTAGCGACGGAGGCGACCGTTTCCCCCTTCTTGAGGTTGATAACGCGCACCCCCATCGTAGCCCGTCCTGCTCGTTTGATCTGCTTCACTTTGGTGCGCAACACGATTCCGCCGGTCGAGATGATCGTCAAGTCGTCCTTCTGCTCAACCACCCGCGCCGCCGCGATCGCTCCAGTTTCCTTGAACTTCGATCGGCTTAGCGTCACCACTCCCATCGTCCCGCGCCCTTTCTTGGGATATTCCTTCAGGGGAGTGCGTTTCCCATAGCCGTTTTTCATCACCACCAACAAGTCTGCCTTTGGATCGACGACGTCCATGCCGGTAACAAAATCCTTCTTCCGCAGAGTGATCGCCTTGACCCCTGCCGCCGGCCGGCCCATCGAGCGGACCAATTTTTCTGAGTAGCGAAGGGCCTGCCCTGCTTCAGTGACCAGAATGATGTCGTCCTTTCCACTCGTCAACCGCACCCATCCCAGCACGTCGCCTTTGGCCAGACCCATCGCGATCAGGCCTGACGGTCGCACCGCCGCGAATTGAGATAGCTTCACGCGCTTGATCTTTCCTTTGCGGGTGGCCATCGTGCAATACTTTGCGTCTTTGAAATCGGGGACCGGAACGGCAGCGGTAATCACCTCTCCTGCTTCCAGATTGAGGATGTTTACCATGGGGATGCCGCGTGCTGTGCGTCCTGCATCCGGAATTTGATAGGCCTTCTCCGAATAGACCTTCCCACGGTCCGAGAAGAACAGCACCGTGTCCAGCGAGCCGGCCGGGAGCAGCATATCGACCTCGTCCTCTCCCTTAGTGCCGTGGCCCTTTACGCCGCGGCCTCCCCTTCCCTGCCGGCGATAGGTCTTGGCCGGCACCCGTTTCACGTAGCCACGCTGCGTGATGCTGATGAGCACGGCTTCGTCGGGGACCAAATCCGCTTCGCTGAATTCTTCCTTGGCATCTGGAGCAATCCGCGTGCGGCGAAGATCGCCATATTTCTTCGTCACCTCGTTCAGGTCTTTCTTAATCAGATCCAGGACCTTCTTCTTGCTGCCAAGGATGCCTTCCAGATGCTTGATATGATCTTTGACTTCCTTGGCCTCTTCCTTGATGTTTTTCCGCTCAAGGGCCGAAAGTCGTCGGAGCTGCATATCCAGAATGGCTTGAGCCTGGATCTCCGAAAGCTTGAAGCGCTTCATCAAATTCTTCTTAGCGGCATCTGCGTTGGCCGACTTGCGGATGCTCTCAATGACCGCGGTGAGCTTAGCCAACGCGATGAGCAAGCCTTCCAGCACATGCGCTCGGGCCTTGGCCTTCTTAAGCTGGAATTTGCTTCTTCGGGTGATTACTTCTCGGCGGTGCTCGATATAAGTCTGCAGCGCCCGCTTCAGAGAAAGCAATCGGGGCTCGCCGCCGACCAGAGCCAGTAGCTGGACTCCAAACGTGGTCTGAAGCTGCGTGAATTTGAAGAGCTGATTGAGAACCGCCTTCGGTTGCGCCCCGCGCTTTAGCTCGAGCACGACGCTCAGCCCCCTGCGGTCGGATTCATCGCGCAGGTCGGAAATACCGTCCAACTTGCCACTTCGGACGAGCTCCGCGATGCGCTCGATCAAGGTGGTCTTGTTAACTTGAAAAGGAATCTCCGTAATGACGATGCGGTGCCGATTGCGAGTTGTCTCCTCGATGTTCGCGATCCCGCGCACGACGATGCGGCCTCGGCCCGTACTGTAGGCCTGGACAATCCCTTCGGCGCCCACGATCATGCCCCCGGTTGGAAAATCAGGCCCCTGAATGAACTTCATCAGGTCGTCTACCGACACATCATCCATCTTCTTATAGTTGTCTACCAGGTGGATGATGGCCGCCGTCAGCTCTCCCAAATTGTGAGGAGGTATGTTGGTTGCCATGCCCACCGCGATGCCTGAGGCGCCGTTCAGTAGAAGATTCGGTAGCCGAGCAGGGAGTACCGTGGGCTCTTGGAGCGACGCGTCAAAATTATCTACGTAGTCGACGGTGTCTTGCTCGATATCGATCAGCAGATCTTCCGCCATTGCTCCGAGTCGCGCCTCGGTATAGCGCATGGCAGCTGGAGGATCTCCATCGATGGAGCCGAAGTTACCCTGGCCGTCCACCAGGAGATATCGCAAAGAGAAATCCTGCGCCATACGAGCCATAGCCTCATAAATCGCCGAATCGCCATGCGGGTGAAATTTCCCCATGACTTCTCCAACGATTCGGGCCGATTTCCGATAGGGCGAGTTAGCGCGGGACCCCATCTCGCGCATCGCATACAAAATGCGCCGCTGGACGGGTTTGAGGCCGTCATTCGCGTCCGGGAGCGCGCGCGAAACGATAACGCTCATGGCGTAGTCCAGATACGCCCCGCGCATTTCTTTGTCGATATCGACCTGTCGAACTGTCCCTATTTCCATCGATTCTCCGCGCTCATTGGTTCAACCGCTAACCGCTCTGCCTGAGCCAATTGCTTGTACTTTGTACAGGATTTCAACGTAGGCCCAAATGCTGTGAATGCCCTTTGATTCACATTTATGTCAAGCACAAATAGGTCCCGCCAAACGGCAGGCCCGTCCCCCCTAATTATAACTTTGCGACGGTCTGATTGCTAACTCAAACCCCCTTTGTCAAAGGGAAAAATTGGGAGTGGGACATTAAAAAACTGCACCTTTAGGGTGCAGCTATATTGCCGGTGTCTTTGTCGGGCTATGTCGTGGCGGCGGCGTACACTTCGATCTGGTCCGCCAGGTGATTTACATCAACCGGTTTTCGCAGCAGCGCAGTGCCGCCTGCGTCGGCAACTTTGCCTTCGAGGTCCTCGTCATCCAAAGCGGTGATGATCAAAACCGGAAGGTCCTTGCCGCCGGGCATCATACGCAGCCGGTCCAAGGTTTCAAATCCGTCGAGGCCAGGCATATTGAGGTCGAGCAGCATGACATCGGGCATATCGTTCTCGACCAAACTGAGAGCTTCCTCCCCACCCAATGCGGTTTGAGCGTCGTGACCTCTTGAGCCCACGACGATACTCAGCGCTTCGACCATCGCCTGATTGTCATCCACGATCAAGATGCGAGCCAAGTTCCTGCTCCTTTTGCGTCGTATGAACTAGCCTATATTATCGCAGTAGGTCAAGAAAAATGCAGGGGTCCATGAGTTCTATGCCGGAACCGTCCTCAGGTCCTATCGGCCACCTAGCTTTCGCGCGTCGCGTGGCTCATGGCACAGGTCTTCTCTCCAAGCACCGGCCATTGACACCGTTTTGACAAGGTGCTAGAAATCCACCTACCCCTGAATATGTGAGGTCTGGTGCTTCGCTTTCTTTCACGCCTCTTCATCGTGTTATTTGTGATCTTTGCGGTAGCCGCACTCGCGGTGGCGGCATTTCGATTCTTGGTCGCACCGCGTGCCTTCCCACAAGTGGACGGAACGTTGCAATTGAAGGGCCTGGATGCCCCGGTCGACATTTACCGGGATTCATTCGGTATCCCACATATCTACGCTTCGACCGAACATGATCTCCTGATGGCAAACGGCTTTGTGCACGCGCAGGACCGTTTCTGGCAAATGGAATTCCAGCGCCGCTTAACCACCGGCCGACTGTCAGAGATTCTTGGGGAAAACGTGCTGGACGCGGATCGATACTTCCGGACGCTCGGTTTGCACCGCGCAGCATCGGTCGAGGCGGATTCGCTGGACACCCAAGAACTTGGGGAGTTGAGCGCCTATGCCGAAGGCGTGAACGCTTATCTGGAAACCCATAGCGGACCAAAAGGCCTTGAGTTCACAATCCTTGGGCTCCAGGGAACGAAGATCGATCCCGAAACATGGAGCCCCTTCCATTCGTTAGTCACAGGCAAGGCCCTCGCCTGGTTCCTGCGGAGCAATTCCGACCAAGAACTGGCCCGCGCTCATATCGCGGCGCGATTAGGAACGCCGGCGATCGAAGAACTGATGCCAGCCTATG
>CAYZXF010000073.1:0-2625 GCA_964482355.1 uncultured Anaerolineaceae bacterium
TCCGCTGCGCCGCTTTGCCGACTTAGCCGCCAAGTTTGATCGGACGGTTGCCAACTCAGGCTTCCGGGAAGCCGCAAGTGAGGTGCTTCCACGCTTGATCAACCAACTGGAAGTAATTGGCCTGCATCGGGTTCCCACATCGGGACCGCTGCTCGTGGTATCTAACCATCCCGGATCCGCAGACGGACTGGCAATTGCGGCCAGCCTGCCCCGCAACGATCTAAAAATTGTGGTCAGTGCTCTGCCGTTCATTCGCAGCTTGCCTAACTCAGCACAGCACTTGATATACACCGATCCGCTCGAGCCGCACAAACGCATGGGGGTGGTTCGCTCCAGCGTGCGACACCTGCGAGATGGCGGCGCGCTGTTGATCTTTCCCCGGGGCAAAGTTGAGCCGGATCCGGCCTGGCTGCCCGGGGCAAAGGAATCCTTGTCACGTTGGTCGGCCAGCCTGGGATTGATCGCACGGTCGGTCCCGGAGGCCAACATTGTCACAACCATCGTCAGCGGAGTCCTCGCACGCAGCAGCCTGCGCAACCCGCTCACCCGTTTGCCAAAAGATCCTCGGCAGCGTCAACTGCTGGCCGAGATCATCCAGGTCATCCAGCAGGCGCTGCTCCCCTACGGAATGTCGGTTTCTACGCGTTTGAGTTACGGAGAACCGATCAGAGCTGGAAACCGGGACGCGCGTGAGCTCACGGGCGAAGTCGTAGAATATGCAAAGCAATTGCTACACGACCACCTGACCCCAGCAGGTGATGAGATGAGGGCTGCCTCCTAGCGTGTCGGGGGCCTGCGCCCACAATCAATCGAGTACCCATCGGCCTCCCGGTAGAAACCCGGATCGGGATGGCTATGCGCACATCTAAAGACACCATGAGCGAAGGCAAATGATTGCTACGTTGCAACATCGCGGATCCTCGCTGGCCCCAAACATTCAGATGGTGATTGCCGAATGACTATTGAGATGGGCATGGTTCTAGGCATTTTGTTCTTCGCCTTTGTGCTGCTGGTCAGCGAGAAGGTCCGGATGGACATCGTGGCGCTCATGGTGCTTGGCGGCCTAGCGCTATCTGGCTTAGTAACCGAAGCCCAGGCGCTTTCCGGGTTCAGCAGCCCGGCGGTGGTCACGGTCTGGGCGGTCTTCATCTTGAGCGGCGGCCTGACCAGAACAGGTGTGGCCAACATTCTGGGCGATCAGGTATTTAAGCTGGCCGGGGGTGGCGAAGCCCGAATGATCGCGGTCATCATGCTGACCGCAGGCGTCATGTCGGCTTTCCTGAACAACGTGGGTGTAGCGGCATTAATGCTACCTGTGATCATGGATCTGGCTCGACGCACCGGAACCCCTCCCTCGCGCCTGCTGATGCCACTCGCGTACGGCGCCCTGCTTGGCGGTCTGACAACGCTGATCGGTACACCGCCAAATATCCTCGTCAACCAGGCGATGGTTGGTTTTGGTCTTGAGCCCTTTGGGTTCTTTGACTATGCCTATGTCGGCGTTCCGGTCATGCTGGCGGGGGTGGCCTATATGGTGCTGGTTGGAAGGCACCTTCTGCCCAGCCGCGACATCACCAAGGAATCAAAAGACGCCGACCTGGGTATGATCTTTGGTTTCCAGGAGCGCATGTGCTTCGTCAAGATTGGCGAAGGCTCCGAATTGGCAGGGCGAACGCTCGCTGCCAGTCGATTGGGCGCTGCACTGGGTCTGAACGTTCTGGCCATCATAGGAGAGCAGGGGCGGCTGCTGGCACCGGGGCCAAGCGCTATTCTTCAGACCGGGGACGATTTGATCGTTGAAGGTCGTCTCGATCGGCTACAGGAGCTGCACGGCAGCGACAATTTGCAGGTCGACGAACGAGCGGTTGACCTGGCTTCGCTTGTCTCTTCCGACACCGCCTTCGCTGAAGTGCAGATCGCTCCGAGTTCTCCACTGATCGGCCGTACCCTGCTTCAGAGCGGATTCCGCCATCAGTTCGGCGTGAACATTCTGGCCATTCGCCGCGACGGCGAGATCCGGCATGCCGCCCTTTCCGACCAGCCGCTGGACGCCGAGGACCACCTGCTGATCCAGGCCACTATCACGCAGCTCAAATTCCTGCGGGGCATTCTCGAATTCCAGTCCATCGATCGGATCGATCTTGAGCATGTGCAGGACCGATATCAGCTTCAGGAACGCCTGCTTGCTCTGAACATCCCTGAACAATCAAGCCTATCCGGTAGAAGCCTGGGGGAAAGCCACCTGAGCGACGCCTTCGGACTCACGGTTCTCGGGATCGAAAGGGATGGAAAGACCAAGCTTGCTCCACAGCCCAATGAAGTTGTTCAGGCCGGAGATCGCCTGCTGGTTGAGGGTTTGCCGGAGGACCTTGAAACTCTGCGAGGGCTTCGAGACCTGATTGTTGACACCGAGCGATCGATCGAATCAGAAATGCTTGAAGACAATCAGGTGGGCCTGGCCGGCGTGGTGCTCTCGCCCTCATCGACGCTGGACGGAAAGACTCTTCGGCAGATGCACTTTCGGGACAAGTATGGATTGAGCGTCCTGGCCATCTGGCGTGGAGGTACCCCCCACCGATCGAATCTGCGCAACTTTCCTTTGAAGTTTGGCGATGCCCTGCTGCT
>CAYZXF010000074.1:0-4123 GCA_964482355.1 uncultured Anaerolineaceae bacterium
ATGGAAGTATGCAGATACGGGATTCACACTGATGCCTGCTGCAGCTAGCTTCCCAGCGATGGCGGCAATAAGGCCTATCGCATCCAGGCTTGAGTGCACACCGATCTTGATCATCCTGGCAACGAAGCTGTATTCCAGCCCTTCATCGTCGGCAAATTGCCTTGGGATGATCGCTGACATCGCCTCAGACTCGCGGAATGTTGCTATCGGGCGAACACCAAGCTCGTTGAGCCTCACCTCATCCAGGGAGCAGAAAACAAATTCCTCCTGGCTCAAGCTAGGATTCATATTCGATAGAAGAACCCTCAGGTTTTGTTCAGCAGACATCATTCAGCTCACTATCGATGATTCCGGATAATGGGTGCTGGCCTTGCGGGTCGTGTGCCAGCTTTCAGGCTACCAACTATTTTGGGCTACTCGTATTCTGCGACGATCGCCAGGCGATCGCTATCCCAAATGTTCCGTGATAAAAGCATCTTTGCCATCCATATAAGCTTGAATGTCCGTCGGATGTCGTTTTGCCAGCCTCTGTTTAGTTCGCCGTAGGTTAGCGCTTCTGCAGCATGCACAGACATGTAGTCGCGAAATGCCAAATGCCTTTCGATCTCCGGACTCCCTACCCCGAACGCATGGATCTGATGGGTTCTGACACCGGAGGCGTCGTTCTTGCGAAAATACCGGCGCCCGGGAATGCCGAACTCTCCCTTCGCCTCATAGCCTAGTTTTACCAAGGCTGAGCTTTTACCATCGAGCTCGGCGACGTCATAAACCTCCATTAGAAAGTCGATAATTGGTTTGGCGTAAATGCCACGAATCGCGGTACTTCCAACGTGATGCAGACGCGCCACCATTTCGCCGAGTGCCCGCGAGATGCGCTTCCCCTCAGTCTCGAATTCGCTAATCCAAGCAGGGTCATAAGGAACTACTTCGATTTTCCTCTGCGCTGTCACTTCTCTTCGATCAGTGGTTGCGTGGGACCAAACAGCTGGAGTCGAACGAGCACTTTCTCCCGATAACACCATGAATGTCTAACCAGCGAGTACGAATGAGACCACAACAATAATGAACCCCACGATACAGGTGAAGCCTCGGGAGACCAAAACTACGGGCAGGTGTCACAACATTTTGGGGAATGCAATCGGCCACGAATGTGGGGCTTGACATTCGCTCGTGCACCGTGTATATTACCAACCAGTTATATAACCATACGGTAAAATACTAGAAGCGACATTGATAGGCCCGACACCGATGAGCAAAGACGCCCTGAGCCTCACCTTCTCAGCACTCGCAGACCCTACCCGCCGCCAGATTTTGGCACGATTGTCGCATGGCGAACTCTCGGTGACGCAGCTTGCGGAGCCCTTCAAGATGACTATGCCGGGGGTTTCAAAACACCTCAAAGTGCTCGAGCGTGCTGGTTTAATTGTGCGCGGCCGCGAAGCGCAGTGGCGCCCGGCTAAACTGCAGGCTGAGCCGCTGAAGGAGGTTGCGGACTGGGTGGAGCAATATCGCCAAAATTGGGAGGAAAGCTTCGACAAACTGGACGCCTATCTGAAGACCATTCAGAAGGAGGAAACAGATTCGAACAATTAGCGTCGCATCGCAGACCGGACCACTCTGACAACAATTTATCAACCGTCACGCTCTTAGAAAGGAAAACGATATGGAACAAGTAGAAGTAAAGCAGATTGAAGTAAGCCGCACATTCGAAGCGCCCCTCGAATTGCTATGGAAAGCGTGGACCGAGCCAGAGCATTTTATGCACTGGTACGGCCCCAAGGGTTTCACGGCACCGACATGCGAGATTGATTTGCGAGTCGGTGGCCGCCATCTCTGGAGCATGCAATCTCCGGACGGCAACCAGATGTATTTCACCGGCAGCTATAAGGAAGTGGAGCCGATGGAGCGCCTGGTCTTCACCGATAGCATGTCAGACGCCGAGGGCAATGTCTTAGGTATGGGAGAAGGTATGCCCGAATCTATGGATGTGACGGTGACCTTTGAGCACGCCGATGGGAAGACCACAGTGACCGTGGGTCACATGGGTGCCGAGGAAGCCGGAATGGGCTGGGAGCAGGCCTTCGATAAGCTCACAGCAGTGTTAGCCAAAAGCTAAGTACGATCGCTTGATAAATAAAGCACGACAAACGAAGAGCCGCGCAATGCGCGGCTTTTTGCTTATGAAGATACTGGTTTCCATATCGTATGGTCCGATCCATCAGTCGGGCCGGCGAGCTCTGCGCCTCTTTCGTATTGCTGTCTAACAGTTGCTCGCCCCCACTCCTACTTTCGCACACTCTCATCGTAGGCGACAAACTCAATCAGAATCTTCCTCGGATCGGCGAAGTACAGCGAGCGTCTCGCCCAACGGCTGCCAGCTGCCTGTGCTTGGGCCTCATGCACAAGTGAGCGGCCGGGGTTCGTTCCATCACATCCTTATCATGAAACACGGTTTTGCATTATCTGTTGGTTCTGCGGCCGCATCTCCGGCCCGGCACCACTCGCAGAGTGCTCTAATGAGCGGTTAGCCCATCCTCGCCCACGGGAGGTTTAGCCAGCTAGCTAGACCTCGTTCCACGCAACCTCAAAAAGTGGCATTGGCCGGTCGAAACCTTTGGGCTCAAATTTACCCCGATCGACAAACGGTATCTTTTTTCCGGCGGAAAGTTCTCTGACGACACGCGCCACAACAATGCTCCCGGGCTTGGCATGGGCGCAGAGTCGAGCGGCCAAATTTACTGCTGCCCCGTACAGTTGATTATCGTTGCGAACGGGTTCTCCAGCGTTGATCCCAATCCGAAGGTGCATAACAGCCGTAGGGTTTTCTTCATTGTGTCTAGCCATCGTCTTTTGGATATCGATGGCACACTCTACAGCGCTAACTGCGGAAGTGAAGGATGTCATGAAGCCGTCACCGGTGTGCTTGATTTCCCTGCCCGAATGCGCGCGTAGCGCATCGCGTGTTAATGCATTGTGTAGTCGGAGCAACTCCATTGACTTATCATCCCCGAGGGTACTGATCATTTGGGTGGAACCTTCGAGATCAGTAAACATGATGGCCCGAAACGCGGAATCCACGGTTGCCGCACTGGAGGCGGGAGAAGGATCTTCCAGTCGGCCTAAGAAGGCATGTACCAGATCCGCCTCGACCTCAATGATCTCACTGTAAACGTTCCTATGTGCCTCATCATGTGCTTTGCGAACGGCACTCATGTTCGGTGCATCTACAAGGCAGAACACTGAATCCCTCTCTTCATCGAACCAATACGTCATGAAGTTGACGCCATATTTATCTTGAATCTTTATGTCGGCCATGTGGTCATCTGCGACTTGTTGGCGTGTAATGCCCTCAATTTGATGTCGATCCATGTAAATCGGCATGTATAACCCTATCCTTTGCTAGGTTGCCTTCATCGATCCGCAGAATGAACCTATCGTATTACTCACAAATGTGAGACGTCAAATCCTTATGAGTTTCGGGTGTGCTAGCGGCTGCGAGCTGCCTGCTTGTACTCGCCAGAGTGTGCTTGGGCCGCAGGCACAAGTGAGCGGCCAGGGATCGGCCCGTCACGTGCTTCTCTAGGCACCCGCATCTCGACTATATTTCGCTCCTGCCGCTGAATCCCCGGTCCGTTCCAGCGAGGGGTTAGGCCGCTCATTCTGACCGCGGCTGATTTAATTCTCGTTTTTGACCAACCTGATTGGAATAATGCCTCGATTGTGCCAGGCCGCGCCTCACGGAGTGCGAAGTTGGCAAGGCAAGCGCGGCACCGAGTAAGCGTCTCAATGGCTGGGCATGGAGATCTTTCGCATCACGAAACCTTAGGTATCTGACTTGCTGTGCATCTCCCTCAAGTATTTCCCCGTGGTCCGGAAGCAGCGCGCCAAACTCGAAGATGAGGTCCACGTGATCTTCGAATGGAAAGATCCCGCAGAAGTAGCCCACGTCAGGGTCACGGTAGCTGATGCTTCTCCACCCCTTATTTGCTTTCTCGTTGACACCGGCAGCTACCTCAAGGACTACCTTCCGCAATCGGTATGCTAGTTCGCGGATCGGTGGAGGGTATGAGCCAAGCAATTCGCCTATTGTGTATGCCTGTTTCCCCACGTGAAATATCGCCTC
>CAYZXF010000075.1:0-14804 GCA_964482355.1 uncultured Anaerolineaceae bacterium
GCTCGCGCCGAGCAGGTGCTCGACGTATTCCACCAAGAGCACCCGCTCCGAGCCGGAATGCTGATCGAGGAGTTTCGCAACCGCATCGGAAATTCAGGCAGTGAGCTGCTGGATGCCCTAGTTGACCACAAAATCGTCACTCGAATTGGTAATCGGGTGCGGCTACCGGATTTCGATATTGCTTACTCTGAGGACCAGGCGCTCAGCGTGCGGTCGCTCATGGAACGCTTTGCAAGCCATCCAACCAGCCCTCCGACCTTAAGGGAGTGCCGCGAGCAGATCGGGACGGACTTGTTGGACGGACTAATTGAGAGCGGCCAACTGATCAATGTTGGAGAAGGGGTCGTATTCTCGCAGGAGAGCTATGCGGATATGGTGGGCCGCCTCACCGAGCGGCTGCAATCAGAAGGGGAGATTACCGTGGCGCAAGTTCGGGATATGTTCGACACCAGCCGTAAGTACGCGTTGGCACTTATGGAACACCTTGACTCGGTTGGCCTTACGTACCGAGATGGAGATGCGCGTCGCCTGGTTCATTCGCAGCCGGATTAACGAAGAGCATTGTCATCTGGCGATGTTCAGTTCTGACTAAAAGCCTCGGTAGCTCCAGCGCCCGCCGACCATCGTACCTAGTACCGTCAGCTGCGATAGCTGGTCGCGATCCATCTGGAATGGGTCCTGGTCCAACACAACAAGGTCAGCCGTATACCCCAGTTCAAGTCGACCCTGCCAGGATTCGGTTCCAGCTGCGAAGGCCGCCCCGGTTGTGTAGGCAGCCAGAGCATCACCAATATCGATGCGCTGCTCAGGTACCCAGCCTTCGATCCCCGGGTTGCCGTCCGCATTCCGGCGAGTTACAGCCGCAACGAGGCCCTGGATAGGGTCCGGAATCTCGACTGGTGCATCCGAACCAAAGGCCAGCCGGGAGCCCAAATCAAGCTGAGTGCGCCAGGCATACGCATGCGCCGTGCGGTCACCCCAATAGCGCTCGGCCATTTCCATATCTGAAGTTGCATGGATGGGCTGCATTGAAGAAATAATATCGAGCTCGGACGGCCGCCCAAGATCATCCGGATGAAGGACCTGCAGATGCTCGATTCGATGCCGCCTTCGGGGAAGGCCTTGCGCCATCTCAAACTTCCGGAGCAGGCCGTATGCGTTCAGGACTTCGTGATTGGCGCGGTCGCCGATGGCGTGAACGGTCATACCGAATCCCGATAGCGCCGCCTCCTCGAATATCTCCACCAGCGCTTCACCGTCCAGCAGCAGCATTCCGCGGTTTTCCGGTTCACCATCATAGGGCTGCAGCATCGCAGCCGATCGAGGCCCCAGGGCGCCATCGGCAAAAAGCTTGATGTTGCCGAGTCGAATCCATGCGTCCCCAAACCCGCTCCGAAGCCCAAGATCGCGCGCTGACGCCAGTTGGGACACAAGCATGTTCTTCAATACTCGCAGCTGCAAATCGCCACGTTCGCGAACAATCTGAATCGCGCGCAGGCAATCAGATCCATCAAAATCGTGAACGCCGGTGAGGCCGAACCGGACGAGCTTTGTCTGAGCGAAAGTGATTTCATCCGCCAACTGCTCACTAGTTGGGGTAGGAACGTGTTTTGAGACCAGGCGCATCGCGCCTTCGAGAAGAATGCCGGTGGCCTTTCCGTCTTCGTCTCGCCGGATTGCACCATCCTCTGGATCCGGTGTCGCGTCGTCAATGCCAGATTTCTGAAGAGCATTCGAATTCACCCATGCAGCGTGAAGCGATTTGGCCGTGAGATATGCCGGATGGTTTGGAGCCGCTGCATCAAGCTCGGAGAGAGTCCCAAAATCTCCCCAGGTATTTTGATTCCACCCGTGGCCGAGGATCCACGAATCCTTCGGTGCGTCAGAGGCCTTCAAGTTGATGAGGTCCAGGCAGGCGGCGGAGGTTGGCTGCTCACAATCGACCATGGAGAGCCGGCGAGCATATTTTGCAAGATGAATGTGGGCATCAATCAGGCCCGGGATAACAGTCTTGCCGCCAAGATCGACCGGCTTTGCGCCTGAGCCTTCAACATCCTCCGCGGATCCATGGGCTTGTACGTGACCCTTCTGGATCAGGAGCGTCTTTACTGTATCCGGGGAATGCGGATCGAGGTGGATACGACCATTGTGAAAGATTGTGGGAGTACTCGGCATCTGTCGATAGACCTATTGAGGCTGGGTAGGCGCATCGGCTCGACGCGCAGCATCAAGATCGCGCTCATATTCTTGAGAAGTGCTCGACTGTACGTAGCCCAGGGAGGAGAAGAATGCGAGCGCCTCAGTTCTCACTACATCAGCGCGCAGCACCAGGGTGCCGCGTTCCGCCTGAGTAGCCCAGGTCTCCGCGGCCGTCATCAGCAGACGACCTACTCCCTGTCCCCGCAATTCGACGGGGACGATGATATTAAGTAATTCGACCGTATCTTCGCTCGTCAGGTCGTGTGTGACCCTCAAGTGCGCATAGCCAATAAGGAATTCACCATCTAGGGCAAGGAAGAATCGATCGTCTGCAGGCAGCAACTCTAACCTGCGCCTGAGGTCATCAAGCGTGATATCCGGCACCTCAATCTGGAGAATGGTCGCCAGCTGTTCTAGATAAGCGTCCGGGGGATAGCGGGTTCGAACGATTTGGAGTTCCATAGTCATTGGGTGGGCAGCTGGGCGCCGATGAACTCGGGCGCACCGCGGACGAAGGCCTCACCCGACATTTCTCGCTTTCCGGCCGGCTGAATCACGTCCAGTACGAGCACGCCTTCGCGAGTGGCAACCGCCGGGACATTATCTACCACCGTAACCCTTCCGGTTGCCGTGCCGTTGAGCAAGGCGGTGTGGGCGCGCTTGACGACCAGCCTTCGATCTCCCCACATAATGAACGAACCAGGCCATGGGTCGAACGCCCGTATCTGGCGAGCCAGTTGCTCGGCCGTTGCATCAAGATTCAGCGCCCCATCACTTTTCTTCAACATTGGGGCATGTGTGGCAAGTGATTCGTCCTGAGGCTCTGGTGCAATTTCACCCGAGAGAAGCTGTGGGATTGTTTCAACAAGCAGGTCTGACCCAATCTGTGAAAGGCGCTCCGTCAGCGAGCCGCCAGTCTCATCGGCTGCGATCCTAATGCTTTGCTGGGTCAGGATTGGCCCGGTGTCGAGTCCGGCATCCATCTGCATAATAGTGACGCCGGTTTGCTCATCTCCATTGCGGATCGCGGCCTGGATCGGTGCCGCGCCTCTCCAGCGTGGCAGGAGAGAAGCGTGCACATTCAGGCTTCCGTTCTTTGGAATGTCGAGCAGGCCTTGAGGCAGAATTTGACCGTAGGCGGCCACGATGAGCATATCTGGCTCAAGATCTTCAATCCGGGCGATTGCATCAAGGTCACCGAGTCGTTCCGGTTGAAAAACGGGAATGCCGGCTTCAGATGCGAAGATTTTTGATGCAGGTGCGGTGTGCTCTCTGCCGCGGCCAGCGGGTCGGTCTGGTTGGCTGACCAGAGTGACGACCGAATAGATCGCGGCCAGCGCCCTCAGACTCGGCAATGCAAACGGGGGCGATCCCAAGAACACTACGCGCATTGTCCAATGCTAGCACACGGAGGCTAGACGAACTCCAAGCAACCTCCTTCGGGCATAGGGGTTGTAGTTGGCAGGGAATTAGCTTGCCCGTTCAATAATCCAAGCGACCAGGAGGTCAATAATGAGCGAAGAAGCGAAAAATGACACTGGAATAACCGGAGACGATAAGTTGGTGGCGCTGCTTGCCTATGTGCTCACGCCACTAGCCCCAATCATTATCTTGCTCATGAAGGATAAGAAAAGCAGGCCGTTTATCCGAGCGCACAATGCTCAAGCCCTGGTCTGGGGAATTCTCATTGTGCTTGTTTCAGTCGTTGGCGTTGTCTGCCTGTTCGCGCCATCCTTCATCATGTGGGCAATCGGTGTTTACTGGGGCATCAAGGCCTATCAAGGGGAGCATGTCAACATCCCGGTGATTACGGATCTCGTCAAGAATCAAGGTTGGGCTTAGGGTGCCCAAAACTCGCAGAAGGGCGGCCCGCCACAGTGCGGGCCGCTTTGCGTACGCTATGATGCTTCTCCGCATCCGAGAAAGATAGATGCCTGCAAAACGCTGGATTCATCCAGACCCTTTCAACGGCGAGGCTAGCGCCGGTCTCACCCCTACACAAACTGCGATCCTTGCTCAACGAGACCTGACGAGCGAGCAAGAGATCGCTGCATTTCTGAATAAGCAGTATGGAAACAGCACTGACCCATTTCAGCTGAGGGATATGGATCGGGCGGTTGATCGATTGCAATCCGCTCGAAGGGCAGACGAGCGGGTGGTGGTCTTCGGAGACTACGACGCAGATGGGACGACTGCTACCGCATTACTGACGGGAGTACTTCGGTCTCTGGGCTTTGATACCGGCTGGTACGTGCCCAATCGCTTCACCGAAGGATATGGGCTAAACGAATCCGCGCTCACCGAGATCAGGGGATCAGGGACTGCGGTGGTCATCAGTGTAGATTGTGGGATCCGGTCCAACGCGGTCGTTGAATCGGCCGGTAGGGAAGGACTGGAGGTCATTATTACGGACCACCATTTGCCTGGCCCCGAGCTACCCCCCGCGCTGGCCGTAATCGACCCCAATCGAGATGACGATCAATACCCGTATAAAGGGCTGGCCGGCGTCGGATTGGCGTACAAGTTAGCTGAAGGCCTTATCCAATCCTCGGGAGGTGGCAACCTCACCGAGCAGCTGGATTTGCTTGCAGTAGGAACCATCGCAGATCTGGCTCCGCTCACAGATGAGAACCGCCAGCTTGTGGCTGCGGGAATTGAGCAGCTGAACGCCGCCACACGGCCCGGACTCCGAGCACTCTCCGAATTTGCTGGGCACAAGCAGGGCTCTATCTCTTCCTCCTCGGTCGGGTTCGGATTGGGGCCTCGGCTCAATGCAGCCGGCAGACTTGCAGATGCAAGCCTGGCGGTGGAACTACTGCTTGCCAGGGACGGGACAGCGGCCTGGGAGCGTGCCGGTGAGCTGGATCGCTTGAACCGGGAGAGACAGGATCTGACCATTGAGACCTTAGAGCGCGCTCGAGCAAGCGCGCTGGAAAACCGCCAATCTGAGCATCTGCTGCTGGCCGCGGCCCCTGACTTTCACGAAGGTGTTCTCGGCCTGGCGGCAGGAAGATTGGTGGAGGAGTTCTACCGACCCGCATTGGTAGCCCGAATCGATGGAGAAGAGATGCGCGGATCGGCCCGCAGTATTCCCGAATTCCACATCACAGAAGCCTTGCAAGCATGCAGCGATCTCTTGCTCAGATTTGGCGGACATGCGCAGGCCGCCGGATTTTCCCTGCTGACTGAAAATCGGGAACCCTTCATGTCTCGCCTCGCAGAGCTTGCAGCAGACAAGCTCAGCGGGCTCGACCTGATGCCCAGCCTGGCGATTGATGCCAGCCTTGATTTCGGCGAGTTGGATGACGAACTAATGACGTTCATTGATCGTCTGCAGCCTTGCGGCCAGGCAAATCCCCACCCGGTGTTTTCTACATCCGGAATCGAAATTTTGTCAAAGCGAGTGGTTGGGAAGGGCGGGAGGCACCTGAAACTGACGGTGCGGCAATCGGGAAAGGTGTTCGACGCGATTGCGTTCGGATTCGGGAAGAAAATTGGTGAGCTGTCAAACAGGCTGGAAATGGCTTACCGACTGGAGAGAAACGAATTCCGAGGAGTGGTGAGCCTACAACTCAACGTACAGGATATTCGTTCGGACTAATTCTCAATCCACGAAGCGAAACTTAAGCAGCGCCCATACCGCAGCAAATGCATCCTTGAGGCCGATTTTCTTTCCTTCCGAGTATTCGCGCGGATTGAAAGTAATCGGGACTTCGAAAATCCGAACTTTTTTCTTTAGCAACTTGGCCGTGATCTCTGGCTCGAAATCAAAACGATTGGACCGGATCGTAATGCTTTGGATCACTTCCCGACGGAAGAGTTTGTATCCGGTTTCCATGTCGGTCAGGATAGTGTTGTAGAGCACATTGGTCAACAATGTGAGCAGCTTATTCGCTACCATATGCCAGAACATGGTGGGGCGACGGGCCGCTCCAAGGAACCGGGAGCCATACACGACATCCGCCTTGTTCTCGTCAATGGGCACAAGCAGCGCTGGCACATCTCGAGGGTCGTATTCGAGGTCGGCATCCTGAACCAGCACAAGATCGGTATCCACCTTGCTAAATCCGGTGCGTAACGCGGCGCCCTTGCCTCGATTTCGGTCGTGCAGGTGCAGCTCTAAGCGAGAATCGCGAGCGGCTATTTCCTCGAGCAGTTCGCGGCTGCCGTCGGTGGAGGCGTCATCGACGACGATAATGCGATCCGCCAAGCCAGAATCCCGGACTTGCTGGATAATTTGCTCGACGGTAGGGCGCTCGTTGAAGACTGGAATAAGGAAGGTTAGGGTCATAATGGGTATGTTACAGATCCAGACGACTAGGAACAACCGATGATTTGCTCCGGTCACTTACGGCGTATATAATCTCACACATGACGCTGCCTCGAACCTCTCCCCGCGTAATACGTACGGCCGACATGCCGACCACCGGCAGTCTACGCTACATTCCTCCTGCCATCAATAAAGTAGAAGATACCGGCCTCTCCCAACTTTGGTTGCAGGACCTGGCTCTCAAGGTGCTCTATTTCAGAGGCTATCTCACCGGCTTCAAAGTGTCTGAGGCGATGGCGCTTCCCTACGCAGGAATCACCGACCAAATATTGGAAGCCCTGAAGCGCGAGAAATTTATTGAGGTTAAGGCACAGGTCGGCATCGGTGAGGGAGCCTACCAATACGCAATTACAGATGCAGGAATCGCGCGCGCGCGGGAGGCACTGGAGCGGAGCCAATATGCTGGGCCCGCCCCAGTTCCAGTCGCTGTCTACAATGAGGCAATCGATAAGCAAAGTCGCAGCAGACCCACTGTCAATCCCAGGGGTATGAAACGCGCGCTAGAGGAACTCATCCTCTCCGAGACCACCTTCAGTCAGATTGGCCCGGCTGTAAATTCCGGAGCCTCCATCTTCCTGTACGGACCTCCAGGAAATGGAAAAACCACCATTGCACGCGCCATCGGACGCCTGCTGCTGCTGGAAGATATGACGATCCCCTATGCCATCGATATCGATGGACAGGTCGTAAAACTCTACGATTCAGTGAACCATGAGCTCTCGCCGGATCAAGAGAACGCCGTACCAGGATCCGGTACAGGCGCTTTGAAGGCGGACCCGCGTTGGGTGAAGATCCGCAGGCCATTCATTGTGGTGGGCGGTGAGCTGACGATGGACGGGCTCGATTTGGTTTACGACGACGTCAATAAGTTTTATGAAGCCCCATTCCAGGTGAAGGCGAATGGTGGCGTATTTCTCATCGACGACTTTGGCAGGCAGCAAGTTCGGCCTCGCGATCTGCTCAACCGCTGGATCGTACCGCTGGAAAACCGGATTGACTTCCTGACGCTGCACACTGGGCGCAAGATCGAAGTCCCATTCGATGTGCTGGTGGTATTTTCAACTAATTTGCCTCCGAAGGATCTTGTAGACGAAGCATTTCTCAGGAGGTTGCGCCACAAGATTGAGGTCGGAGATCCCTCCTACGAAGCTTACAGAGAGATCTTTAAGCGCACTGCTGAAAAGAAAGGCATTCCATACTCAGATCGAGGCCTAGCCTATATGCTTCAGGAGTGGTATATCAAGCGAAATCGGAAGCTTAGAGCTTCTCATCCGCGGGACATTTGTGATCAAATCCTGGACATCTCGCGCTATTTGAATGTAGAGCCGAAGATGAGCAAAGAGCTGCTCGACCGCGCTGCTGAGGCCTACTTCGTGGAGCTGTAGGCACCACTGCACGCAACCGCCATGCCCCGCACAAGGCGGGGCATCTTAATTTCTGCCATGGGAACGCTTACAAAAGATCTGGAAGTTACCACGGAGACGGAATACTCCGCAGGCGAATTGATCTGCTCGTGCCTCGCGCGCAGGATCCACGATGGCGAGGTCGTTGCGTTAGGACTGGCAACTCCTCTGGGGGCTGCCGCAGCGCTCCTGGCTCGTAAGCTGCATGCACCCAATATCTTTATCGCCTCCGCGATTGCCACCTCGATAAGCATTGATCCACCACAAATGAGCCTAACGGATGCGGAGGGGCGGTGGATCGAAGCGGCGCTCACGAGTTCCAGCTTTGTACAGGGTGCTTCGGACTATCTGCCTACCGTGATGCCGAAGGAATTCTTCCGGCCCGGCCAGGTCGATCAACATGGCAATACCAACAATATCTCCATTGGTAAGGACTATCGCCGCCCTCGCCTTCGCATGCCGGGCGTCGGTGGCGTACCGGACGTTTCGGTTTTCATGAGCGAGATGCACTTATACGTGCCGCGCCATTCACGGGTTGCGTTTCCAAAGAAACTCGACTTCATTTCCGGCCTCGGCCACAGTAGCAAACGGAGAGCCGGGGCAGGCCCCCAGTATCTTGTCTCGGATATGGGTCAATTTGACTTTCTGGACGGCATCATGCGTCTTACCCACCTCCATCCGGGAGTGAACCTCGATCGCATTGTGGCCAAGACTGGATTCGATTTAGCCATCGCCGATAGTCTCCAGACAACCGAGGCACCCAGCGATCAAGAGTTGGAGCTGCTGAGAACTGAGATTGATCCATTGGGTCTGCGGGAGCTAGAGATGCTGTCCGGATCACGGCGCCGTAAGGCGCTACGAACGATCATTCAACAGGATGTTAAGACCTAGCATTGACCCGTCTTCACTGGCAATCGCTCTCGATCTGGCTAAAAAATGAGAGCAGCCGCGTCCATTTCGATATTGCTGCTGGCAATGCTTACGAGCAGCACGCGCGTCGCGGCATTTTCGCCGCTGCCTCAGGGCGACCAGGCCGAAGCGTTGCTTGCGGACATGACGCCGGAAGAGCGCATTGGCCAGCTATTTCTCCTAACATTTGAAGGCTCCCGCCTCCAACCTGACGATTCTATCCTGACTCTAATTCGCGATAATCACATTTCCGGTGTTGTGTTTCGGTCCGGGAACAACAACATTGTTGGCCCGGAATCGACGCTGCTCGAGCTCCGCGAGCTCATAGAAACCCTGCAATCTGCCGAGTACGAAGCTTCGCTCCCAGGCGCAGATCAGATCGAACCAGGAGTCTATGTGCCGCTTCTGCTGGGAGCGATTCAGGAAGGCAATGGGCCGGAATTCTCGGAGATCATGACCGGCCTGTCGCCGATGCCTTCCCAGATGGCACTCGGAGCGACATGGGACCTTGCGCTTTCCCGCTTGACGGGGGAGATCATTGGATCGGAATTGAGCTCAATCGGCATCAACATGCTGCTTGGCCCTTCGCTCGATGTTCTCGAAGAGCCACAGCAGCTGGATCTCGCCGATATTGGCGTTCGGTCCTTCGGAGGGGACCCATACTGGGTCGGGGAATTGGGCAAGGCATTTATTGAGGGCATTCACCAGGGATCCGGCGGCCGCATCGGAGTTATCGCAAAGCACTTCCCAGGATTAGGCGGCAGCGACCGACCGATTGAGGAGGAAGCCTCGACGGTCCGTAAATCACTGGTGCAGCTTCAGCAAATAGAGCTGGCTCCGTTCTTCGCGGTAACCAATTCCGCACCAGGCGAAGATCCGAGCATAGCGGACGGCCTCCTTTCTGGGCACATTCGATTCCAAGGATTCCAGGGGAATATCAGAGACACCACACGCCCGATCGGGCTCGATCCGGATGCATTTGGACAGCTCATGGCGTCGGACCCCATTGCCGCCTGGCGCGAGGGAGGCGGTGTGACGATCAGTGGTGCGCTCGGCTCCGGAGCGGTTCGGCGCTTTTATGACTCATTGGGCCAAAGCTATCGCGGACACCTGGTTGCGAGGGACGCATTTTTGGCCGGGAATGACTTGCTGTATCTGTCTGATTTTGTATCGGATGGACACCCGGATCAGCTAACGACCGTGGAGAGCACACTGACCTTCTTTGCGGAAAAATACCGGGATGACGAAATCTTCGCTCAGAGGGTGGATGAGGCAGTACTGAGGATCTTGCGCTTCAAACTGCGATTGAATGGCGGAGAATTTGACGCTGATAGCCGATTACTGCCCGAAGAAGCGCTTGCAGGTGTCGGCGAATCCAATATCGCACTACAGGTCGCACGAGAAGGCGCCACCCTGCTAAGCCCATCGGCTGAAGAGCTGTCAAGCTTGATCGGGGGGCCGCCTCTTATTGGCGAGCGCATGGTGTTTATCACGGATGTTCGCGAACATGCTCAGTGCGCAAACTGCGAGCCATTTCAACGAATTGGGCAAACAGAGTTGGAAGACACCGTCCTTGCTCTGTATGGGACCAATGCAGCGGGACAGGTCGGAGCCTGGAATTCAACCTCGCTAACGATGGCCGATCTGGCATTGTTCCTGGGAGAAGACCCTCAGGCGGTACCTACGATACCGTTGCTTCCGCCCGATGATGTCGAAGCGATTCTCCGACCCGCAGATTGGTTGGTGTTCGTTACGCTCAAGGAGGACCCGGCGGTATTTGGTTCGAGCGCGCTCAAGATACTGCTCGATGACCGGCCAGACCTGGTTAGGAACAAGCGGGTCGTGGTCTTCTCGATGGATGTTCCGTACGACCTCAGCGCAACCGACATCAGCAAGATTGATGTTTATTACGCGCTTTATGGGAAGACCAGCTCGTTTGTAGACGTGGCGGCCAGGTTGCTCTTCCAGGAGCTCGCCGCAACCGGTTCTTCGCCGGTGAGTGTGCCTGGAATCAGCTACGATTTAATTGAGGCGACCTCGCCGGATCCTGCACAGCTGATCAGTCTTTCCATTCTCGGCGCGAGTGAAGAGGGAGAGATCCCCCAAGGGTATGCTGTTGGGGATGTGGTCGAAGTCAACACTGCTGTTATTTTCGATCACAACGCGAATCCTGTGCCAGATGGTACGCCGGTCGAGTTCATGCTGTCGTATCAAGGGGATGGAGCCGTAACCATGCACAATGCTGTGACGGTTGGAGGTGCGGCTTCCATTCGTGTGACGTTTGACAGGCTCGGCGTGTTGAACATTGAGGCAATAAGCGAGCCCGCGAGACTCTCCGAGATATTGCAGCTGAATGTTCAGGAAGGGATCGTAACGGTGATTACGCCGACGACCGCTCCAACCGGAACGCCAGCTCCTACCAGCACCCCCGTACAGCAGACCCCGACTCCGCAGGTCAACGCAGGCGCGGTCGCGACCCCCGCACCGCCGACGCGCGGGATCGGCCTTGGCGATCTGGCTCTCGCCCTATCGGCTGTCCTGGTTGTGGCTGTGCTTGGATATGTGTTCATTGCGCCTGATGAGCCTGGCCGAACCCGAATCGGTCTCTTGATCGTAGCCGGTGGGCTCATTGGCTACAACTATGTTGCCTTGGGGTTGCCGGGAAGCCTGGAATTGATTGAGACCCTGGGCGTGTTTTCTGGGGCCGCAATGGCGGTGGCGCTTGCGGCTGCTGCAAGCCTTGTGGGGTATGTGTGGTGGCGAAGATTAGTTCAATGAAGCGAGAATTGCGACGAGAAGCAGCGCGACCACCGCTCCAGCCAACCATCGATCGAGACTAGAATCGAACGCTAGCCCGGGCACTCCTGACGATCCCGAGGCGGCTGGTCGGCCGAGGGTCAGAGCCTCGCGAAAGGCGCCAACATCCTCTGGGCGATCGTCAGGATGAAGCGCCATGGCCCACAAAATTGCTTGTTCCAACTCCGGATCGACATCCGAATTGAATTCTCTAAGCGGCTTCAGAGCATGGGGGCGCAGAAAACGCTGCTTAGCTTCCAAGGGAGGCTGATTGGTCAGGAGATGGTATAGAGTCGCACCAAACGCATATACATCGCTCCTGAGATCGGTGTGGCCGGTATCCCCTCCGTATTGTTCGAGCGGCGTGTAGGCAGCGGTCCCCCGGCCTTGGATAACCGTAACGGTTATTTCGTCCGGGACCATCTGCTTCACCAGACCAAAGTCCACCAGCTTAATGAGCCCATTGGGCGTGAGCTTGAGGTTGCTGGGTTTGATGTCGCGGTGAATCACCGGAGGATCCTGGCTGTGCATATATTCAAGTGCGTCTGCGATCTGAAGGCCCCAGCCTAAAACGTCCTGGATCGGGAGAAATTCGGACTTCCGCCGAGCCTGATCCATCAGCGATTTAAGGTCATCCCCTGGCACGTAGTCCATGACCAGGTAATCTCGCCGGTCTTCGGTAAAGAAATCTGATACCTTCGGCAGGTTCGGATGATCCAATTGCGCCAGGACCGAAGCCTCTCGATAAAATTGGTCTCGTCCCTGTGCTCGAACCTCTTCCGGAAGGTCGCTCGCCTGATAAACTTCCTTGATAGCCCATATGCGGCCGGATAGTCGGTTATCTTCGGCATGATAAATCGACCCCATCCCGCCACGACCAATTACCTTGGTGACGACATAGCGGTTGCGAAGTGTTTTACCGGACTTTACAGGTGCAACCATCGGTCTTAGAGCTCACTCACGGCGTTGAAGTCTCCATCGAGTCATTATACTCAGCGGCGGGATTTCGGCTTCTTAGAAGGCCATGAAGGATGAGATAAGCGAGTATCCGGTTCTCATAGCCCACACTGGCAAGCTGGACGGGGGCCGATGGGCACTCGATTCTGAGGAGTTGATTATCGGTCGCGGTAAGGACAGCGGCCTGGTTGTACCGGATCGTCAGGTTTCAAGGCACCATGCACGAATCCGTCGCACAGATCGAGGGTATTTGCTGGAAGATCTCGGCAGTAAAAACGGTACTCACCTGAATGGCACCGAGGTGACGGATGCGGTCTTGCTCCAGGACGGTGATGAGATTCAAATTGCGCTTGCATTGAAGCTGATCTTTGTAGGTATCGAGGCCACGATTCCCTTAGAGTCCACTAACCTCTCGAAGCTTGGGCTTGCGAGACTGCGCATGGATGAACAGGCACACCGGGTCTGGGTAGGGGAGGCTGAAATTGAACCGCCGCTATCCCCGCCCCAATTCCGATTGCTGGGTCTAATGTATGAGAATCCAGAGCGGGTAGTTACACGCGATCAAATTGTGGAAGGCGTATGGCCGGATTCAGAAGGGGTGGGGGTCTCTGAACAGGCCATTGATGCCCTGGTAAGAAGGCTGCGCGAGCGTCTCAGCGAAATCGATCCTGAGCAAAGCTACATTCTTACTGTTCGCGGGCATGGTTTCCGTTTGAACAACCCAATGTAGGCTCTTCGCAAGAGTCAGAGAAATGAGAAAGCGCCTGAGAAAATCGCTCAGGCGCTTAGTTGGTCAGGTGGAGATGGCGGGAATCGAACCCGCGTCCGAAGGCTTAGGAAACCAGGCTTCTACAAGCTTGGCCGGTCTATTGTGTTCTCGCCACCGGGAGCCCGGCCGGAAGGGCTCACCTTAGGCCAGCCGCTTGGACCCGAAGGCCCATCTTTCGCAGGTTTAGGGGCATCCCCTGCGGCACCTCGGCTTTTTGCCGCCTACACCGCACCCGGTCGAGGTCGGTTACGGGAGGCGTGCCCTGTTTTCAAGGGCGGGCTCTAAGCGCTAACTGCTTTAGGCAGCTAGCGGCAGAGCCGCATAGTTTGTGCGATTGGCACTTTTAAGTTGCGCTGATTTTACGAGCTCGGCGCGCTCTCGGCTTGCAACCAGGTTCGGTCTCCCTTCGTCGATACCGATCATCCCCGAAATTCGAGTATATCACGCAGAAAAATGAGATATCGCCGTACGGTAGGCAAGCGTTGCGTCTATGGAAGCTTTCGCCAACAAACGCCAATGCGCATAGCCATAATCAGATCCAATCAACCTACCTTTTACTATTTCAATAATTGAAAACAAGGCTATGCGCAATATACATAACTTCCATCGGCGGCGAGCTAAGTTCTGAAGAGATTAAGGTTGAACAGAGGAGATGCGGTGGGGCCAAAGTCGGCGGGTTCGCGGGTAGTCCGGTTACCAGGCTGAGTCGGGGAATGTGTTGATACACGCGTTATCTCCAACGCGTTTGTACATAGTAACTCCCGAGTAGGGTTCGTCTGCAACTCCATCGTGAATCGCCCAGCTTCGGCCACGAATGGAATTGGCATTTGCGCTGACACGGAAGGCGGAAGAGCCATCCAGCCTTTCCGCGAGCGAACCGCCAAGTTGAAATTCGCGATGAAGCGCCTCCATCCGACGTTTACCGACGAGATATGCAAATCCGTATCGTTCGAATATCACTGCGTTGTGATAGAAAAGCGGCTCAATAAAGAATACGGAGTGTCCCAGCGATTCGACAAATGCTTCAAACGTTGAAACGGTGTGGGCCAGTGATCGCAAGCCGCGGCGGATCTGACCGGGCGCCAGCCCCGCCAACATGGCAGCCTGCTCGGCTTGAAGATTGCGTAATTCCAGCCCAAATTGCGTTTGGCGGCCATCTGGCATTCGATCGACGTCAAATCGTTCGGAGTGGGGGTCGTTCACGATGTACAGCAAGACATGGATCTGCCCGTTCACGGTGTCGGTCAGATGCGCAAAGAATAGGGGATCCTTCGCATCAAATTCATGCCGGAGATCGATGACGAAATCTGTCGACCCCGACCGGTACCTGAATTTGGCAAGCGGCAGGCCCTGTTCGTCTTCGAGAGATGGGCTAATTTCAAACTGATCGAGCAATTGAGGCGGGATAAAGTGGCTGTAGATTTCGCGCTTCTGAGATTCG
>CAYZXF010000076.1:0-3323 GCA_964482355.1 uncultured Anaerolineaceae bacterium
GGAAGAGGCTAGTCGAATTGTGGTTGATATCGCCAAGCAACACGGTGCAGAACTGGTGGCGAAATCCAAATCCATGGTGACTGAGGAAATCGTTCTCAATGAGTCTCTCGCCTCCGCTGGCATTCGAGCGGTGGAGACGGATCTGGGCGAATACATCGTTCAGCTTCGAGGCGAACCACCAGCGCACATCTTGACCCCCGCGCTTCATCTAACAAAAGAACAGGTTGCCGAGACTTTGACCGAAGAGCTTGGCGAGCCGGTACTGCCGGACGTCAACGAAATCAACCGCATTGCGCGCAGCAGTCTGCGTGAAGTTTTCTTTACTGCTCCAATTGGTCTCACCGGAGTAAATTTTGGCGTGGCCGAAAGCGGCACGCTTTGCATCGTCACCAACGAGGGCAACGGCCGAATGGTCACCTCCCTACCTCCGGTGCATATCGCCGTTATGGGAATTGAAAGACTCGTTCCTACCATGGACGACCTGGCGGTAATGCTTCGCCTATTGCCGCGATCGGCGACCGGTCAGAAGCTCACTAACTACGTATCCCTTATTACTGCCCCGCGCCGCAAGACGGACCCCGAGGGCGCTGAGGAGCGGCATGTAATTCTGGTGGACAACGGGCGGGGCGCGCTGCTCGGTACGCCCTTAGCCGAATCCTTAGACTGCATTCGCTGCGGAGCTTGCCTTAACGCGTGCCCCGTCTTTCAGGAAGCGGGAGGCCACTCGTACGGCAGCGTTTATTCAGGGCCAATTGGCTCGGTGGTGTCACCCGCGCTATTTGGGATGTCCGAATTTGGCCACCTAGCAAAAGCCTCTTCCCTATGCGGCGCCTGTGTAGATGCGTGCCCGGTCGGAATTGATATTCCAGGCCTGCTCTTAAGGGTTCGATCCAAGACGCCGTCCAATAGCCCGTCAGTTGCGCTAGGCCTGAAAACGTACGCCTGGATCGCCCGTTCTCCCACTCGATTTCGCCTGGCACAGCGCCTTGCAGGCCTTGCCACCCGATATCTGCCCACAAAAGCAGAATGGATCACATCGCTTCCCGGGCCTCTGGCCGAGTGGACCTCGTTTCGCGATTTTCCGGGATTTGCTGGCCGTCCGTTGCGCTCCCGACTGGGCAAGCTGCGGCTCGAGGTGCAACCACGCAGCCCGGAGATCGAACCTCCAGTCCAAACGGAACGCCTGCCCGAGAAGGATCTTGACGATTCGAAGGTGGACGATTTCGAGACCGAATTGAAAGAGTTGGGTGGCGAGGTGATTCGCTGCTCAGAAAGCGACGCAGCCGATCGTATTGTGGGAGAGCTCTATGTTCTTGGGGCGTCACGGGTACTGACCTGGGGACAGGTAGAGCCGATTCTATTCACAGTCTTTCAGCGACTTGAAGAAGAGTTTCAGGTAATTCTGCCTGAGTTGCCGGCGGATGGCAGCCGGAGCGGAATTCTGTCCGAATACGATCAGGTAGAGGTAGGCATCACAGGGTCGCTCGCGGCATTTGCCGATACTGGAACCGTTGTGCTTTCAACCGCCAGCCGGCGATCGCTGCTGCCTTCATTGTTACCCGCAGTGCATCTGGTAATCGTACGAGCCAAGGACATTTACCCGAACATGGAAGCCTGGCTCGAGGCAGGGGGTTCGCATTTCGTAGCCAACAGCTCAAATGTGGTGTTTATCAGCGGTCCATCGCGCACGGCAGACATTGAAATGAGCCTTACTATAGGGGTTCATGGGCCCGGCCAGGTGATCGCGGTCGTAATCGAGTAGGCACAAGAGGTTCGGGCCAGGTAGTGGCGGTCGTGAGCGAGTAGGCACAAGAGGTTCGGGCCAGGTAGTGGCGGTCGTGATTGAGTAGGCACAAGAGGTTCGGGTCAAGTAGTGGCGGTCATGATTGAGTGGTCGCAGCTTCCGAGCCCGAGCGGCAAGCCATAAATCGCCGAAAACATCCGGATGCTATTCGGCCCGCGTCAATCCACCTCGACCCTCAACTCCTCCCCTACAAGCGTCTCCAGAACTCCGACCACAGCAGAATTATCGAGATCGCGCATTCCGAGTTGAAGCATGGCCTCGTACAGCTGCATATGATTAGCAGTGGCCGGCAGCGGCATGCCGTATGACCGGGCGGTGTCAAGTACGATGCCAAGGTCCTTATGCATCATGTAGGCTTTGAAGCCCGGGCCGCGCTCGCCAGCGAATAGCCGCTGCGGTTTCATATCCAGAGCCCAACATTGAGCCGCTCCTCCCCGAATGGCCTCAACCACCTTCGCGGGCGACACACCGGCTCTCTGAGCAAGCAGCAGCAGCTCGCCCATCGCAACCATTTGTGCGGTCACCATGATTTGATTGCAGGCCTTGGCCACTTGCCCGGCACCGCTTTCCCCGACGTAGGTGATCGCCTGACCCATCGCTTCGAACACCGGAAGTGCTCTGTCAAAGGCCTCCCTTGGTCCGCCAACCATGATCGCCAAGGTTCCGGCCTTTGCGCCAACATCTCCTCCGGAAACCGGAGCGTCCAGCGCTGATATTCCGTCCTCGGCCAGTGCGTGCGAGATGCCGCGTGCGGTTTCGGGTTTGATCGTGCTGTTGTCTGCGAAAATCAGCCCGGCAGAGGCCCCCTCCAAAACGCCCTCGCGACCAAGCACAACTTCTTCGACATCCGGTGAATCTGGCAGATTGGTGATGACCATCTCGCTGGCCTCTGCCACATGAGCGGGCGATCCTGCCTCGGAGGCACCTAAGGAAACCAGCTCCTGGACTGAGGCCTGCGAGCGATTGTGCACCGTCAAATCAAATCCGGCTTTCAACAAGTTTGAAGCAATCGGCTTTCCCATAAGTCCAAGACCAATGTAACCGACACGTTTGATCATGTGAACCTCCACGCAATAAAGTTGTCTAAATAACGGCAACGCCGCGCACGGCGCGGCGTCTATACATCAAAAACTGCAGGAACCTACCGCTTGCGCACCATCCTCAACATCATTCCAAACATGAAGCCGGCTGCCGTGATCGCAGCCATGGCCACCTTGGTTGGATCCATAACGGGTTCGACATATGCGCCTTCGGGGGTCACCACGATAATCGCCACCGGCCTGGAGAGTGTACGCCCTCCTCCTCCGCCGCCTCCACCCGAGCCAGGTCCGCCGTTTTCGCCAATGTTTTCTCCACTGCCCGCGCCAACTCCGAACCCCATTAAGGTCAAATTCTCGGCGGCAGGGACTACCGATACATCTCCCTGTTTGATCGGCCGACCGAAGACCTTCGATACGTCCGCTGCATCAACGAGCTTCGACATCGTCTCCTGCACTACCATATGTGCGTGATCGATATC
>CAYZXF010000077.1:0-6342 GCA_964482355.1 uncultured Anaerolineaceae bacterium
CGTGACCAACAGGCCGTCGCCGATGCCCTTCATTACAAGCGAAGTATTCATATGGCCATCGGGCGGCGAGTATAGCACCGAGACATTGGGGGGGCCAGGAGGTGTACCCCTACATATGGCGCTGTTAGGTTGGGATCTAGCGGTTGGCGTCGATGGCCTTCAGCTCAAAATAGGCCTCGATCACTTGCTTGACAATGGGGCCAGAAGTTACCGCTCCTTCGCCGCCGTTGTAAACGAAGGCGACCACCACAATTTCTGGGTTCTCGTAGGGCGCAAAGGCGGTGTACCAGGAGTGCGTGGGCCAATTTCCCGGTACGCAGAGGTTTCTATTGAAGGCGGTTACGTCGCAGAATTCACCGGTCCCCGTTTTTCCGCCAGAGGAGATTCCGTCGAGAACCGCATACTGGTTCGCGGTGCCATCATCGTCGTCAACTACAAGCCGCATGCCTTCGCGGGCTAGATTGAGAACGCCAGGAGAGACCGTGATGTCGGGCGAGGCGGAATGAGCAGCGATGAGACTTTCCCGAAGCTCCGGCTCCATACTCTCACAGCTGGACGCGATTTCGCCCGCGTTCTGCATGAGGGCACCATCCGCAATATCCCACAGCACACACGGCTCGTACCGATGCTGAATATTTCCTTCTCCGTCCAGAACTTCCGCAACCACATGCGGCCACATTACGCGGCCGCCGTTTGCGATGGTCGATATGGATGTCAGCACCTGAAGTGGCGTGGCTCCTACAAATCCTTGTCCTACAACAGAGTTGTAGCTGTCTCCGGTTGACCAGCTTTCGCCAAGATTGATGCGTTTCCAGTCTTCATTTGGGATCAGTCCGTCCTCTTCACCAGGCAAATCGATCCCAAGCGGAGATCCGTATCCGAGCGCCCGTGCATAAATTCCCAGCGCGTCAATGCCTAATCCATCATCGGGCACTTCGTTCTCAAATCCTCCACCGATTTTATAGAAATAGACGTTGCAGGACCACGCAATTCCATGGATGAAATCCACATTCCCATGTCCGTCTTCCTTCCAACACACAAATTCTTTGGCTTGCCCAGGATCGTTTGGGAAGTACGCGTTTTGGATGGTGATCTGACCGGAATCGAACAGCGTTCGATTTGGGTCGATTACGCCCTCGTTCAAGGCGCCAACCGCTGTCACCATCTTGAACGACGATCCGGGAGGAAACTCGGAGGAGATCGCGTGATTGATCAATGGCTTGCTTGCATCCTCGGCAAGTTGTCGGAAGTAATACGCGGGGATGACACGTGCCAGTCGATTGTTTTCGTAGGTCGGGACGGTAGACATCGCCAGGATCTCGCCGGTCTGAGGATTCATTGCGATCACCACGCCGATCGTTGTCCGTACATCCCCTGAAAAGCGATTTAGAAACTCCATTCGATTTTCTAGTGCGGAGTCGGCAATCGCCTGCAACCGTGTGTCGATCGTAAGTTTCAAATTATTTCCGGCAACCGCTGGATTGCCTGGCCCAACCTCCGCCAGCAGTGAACCGGCCACGTCTTTCTCCACCAGCTTCAACCCATTCTGGCCAGCCAAAATATCCTGATAGATCAATTCGATGCCGCCGTAGCCAACCTTGTCCCGATCGGCAACAAAGCCGAGGCCTTCCCAGAAATCGACCTGCGCAGCGGGAATCGGCCCAAGATATCCGATGATGGCGGAAGTCAGATCGCCAGTTGGATACTCGCGCACGGGCACGGCATCGACGCTGACCCCCGGCAAATCGATCTGCTGTTGGCGCAGGATTCGCGCAGTGGTTTCATCAATATCGCATGCTACCGGCCACGCATCAAAGGGACGGTTGGTAGCACCTTCCTCAACAAGCTGTCGGATACCGCGGCCACCGACACACGGAGCTGCGGGCGGACCGGGCTGATCAAGCGGCACGCCAGTCAGATTTGCCAACTTTAGGTAGATCGCTTCAATCTCGGCTTCTGAATCCGGCAGAAGCGCGGGTATCACATTTACGTTGAATGCCGGCAGGTTCCGTACAAGCAGGGAGCCGTTTGAGTCGTAAACCACGCCTCGTGGAGCCGGTATGCTCACCCGATCGAATCGATTATCGTCTGCCAGGGTGGAATAAAAGTCGCCTTGTAGGAGCTGCAGGTAGAACAGTCGGACGGTGAACACCGCCAACAGGACTCCCATGGCAATTAGCGTTACGCGCAGTCTCCAGGATTGGATCACGCCGTAACCCGAGCAGGATGCAGCACACCGTGCAAACTTTCGCCAATTTGTACGGCTGGCAGCGCTAGAATTAGATTCAGAAACAGGCTGGGGAGCGCGATCTGACCGAGAGCTTGCTGAGGGTCAACCGGTTGGCCGATCGCAACCAGGGCGAATAGGATGACCACGTAGTAAACGATGGAGCCCACCAAGACTGCCGCTAGTTGCATGATGGGATTGATTCCCCAAAACTGTCCTTCGGAGTAGGAAGTAATTACAGCCACCAACACCAGCGCCGCTGAACTAACACCAAGGGGCACGGCTGAGAAGGCATCCAGAAATAGGCCGCCTACAAACCCCAAGATCATTGCTTCGCGTCCCTTTCCGGTCAGTGCCCACGCCACTATTGCCAGCAGAACCAAATCCGGGCGACCTTCGAGCAGGCGAAGGTGGCTTACCAGGCTGGTTTGCAGTATGGCCAGCAGCGCGATGCCAGGGATTCCAATAACGTAGGTCAGGGCACGATCTCCAGTAGCTGAAAATTTGTCACTAACAATACGATCTCCAGATCGTCGAAATCTACTGTAGGCTGGATCACTGCGCGCTGGAACAGCTCAAAATCTCTTCGGCGCACGCTAACCACGTGGCCTACCGGAATATCGGCGGGGAAGGCCCCGCCCAGGCCAGAGGTGAGCACCAGCTCTCCTGGCTCAACAGTAGCGTTCTGGTCGATCAGTTCCACCCAGAGCTCACCATTAGGTTGCGCCGAAAGCAGCCCGTCCACTCGCGATCCTTGAAGCTGAACATTGACGGCAGACGCCGGATCTGTGATCAGCTGTACCCGTGAAGTGCTTGCGGTCACTTCGGTGACACGACCCACCAGCCCTTCGTCGGTAACGACCGGCATTCCATGTGCAACCCCTCGGTCTGAACCGGCTCCGATGTTGACGGACCGGACAAATGGACTCGGGTCGAGACCGATCACGTTTGTTGACAAATAGCGGCTATTGGGCCGCGTTCGAGCGTAATTGAGCAGCGCGCTCAGCACTTCCACCTCCGCGGCTTGCTCCTGCAAGGCGATAATCTCGTCTCGAAGCTGCGCGTTTTCACCCTCGAGCTCGCCGATCCGGCCCTGCAGTGTAGCCACATCGCGTGGGGAGCTGACCAGATCACGAATGGTGAAGTAGCGCTGTGAGACCCAATCCTGCGCGATGGCCAGCGGTGGAAGGATTGCATCCTGGGCAGGCCGGAGATATCCACTAATGTTTAGGATAAAAACCGATCCTGCGAGTAGCACCAAAGCACTGGCCAACAAGGTTTTGGAGGAGAATTGGGACAGCATCGCGGGGAAGCCGATCGATCAGGCGGGGGTTCGCTCCGTACCGACCAGGAACTGCCGGTTTATGTCCAGGTTGTCCAAAATGATGCCTGCACCCCTGGCGACGCAGGTCATCGGATCGTCTGCGACCCATACTCGCATGTTCAGCTCGTCGCTAATTCGCTCGTCTAAACCGTTGAGCTGTGCGCCGCCTCCAGCTAAGCAGACGCCGACCTCCATCAGGTCCGCAATAATCTCGGGCGGGGTTTCATCGATCGCATCGCGCAAGGTCTCGATGATCACTTTGACCGAGCCAGAGATGGCCTCCCGTATCTCAATCGACGAGACTTCCACAGAGTCCGGCAATCCGCTCACCAGGTTGCGGCCTCGAAGGGTCATGTTCTGCTCATCCTTGATTGGAAATGCGGATCCGAGCGCGAGCTTTACTCGTTCGGCCATTCGCTCGCCGATCAGCAAGTTATATTTGTTTCGAACAAACGAAATGATTTCTTGATCCATTTCATCACCTGCCACCCGCAGCGATCTTGACACCACAATTCCGCCCAATGAATACACCGCCACTTCGGTTGTGCCGCCGCCAATGTCGACGATCATGGAGCCACCGATCTCTCCGATTGGCAGGTCGGCCCCCAGGGCGGCTGCGGTAGGCTCTTCAATCAGGAATGTTTCACGCGCGCCGGCGGCCATAGTGGCATCAAATACGGCTCGCTTTTCCACCTCGGTTGCACCGCTTGGAATGCCAACCACCACTCTTGGCCGCGGGACGGGTGCCACGCTTTGCTCGTGTGCCTTGCCGATGAAATACTCCAACATCGCTTCCGTGATATCAAATTCCGAAATGACGCCATCACGCAGGGGACGCATTGCCACCACATTGGCTGGGGTCCGGCCAACCATCTCTTTCGCTTCGGCTCCAATATAGAGCGGCCGCTTCGTCCGTTTGTCGATAGCCACCCACGACGGCTCATTCAGAACGATGCCCTTACCCCGGACATGAACCAGAGTATTAGCAGTCCCGAGATCGATGCCGATGTCTAGGGAGAAGAGGCCGAGAAGCCAGTTAAGAGGGTTAATTGCCACGAGTGGAGACCTCCAAGGGGTGGTCTGGAGGGCGAGCGGCATTATACCATGCGGGTGCCTTCCTATTGCTTATGTTAGGTTAAATTGCGCCGATACGCCATTTTAGTCGGCAAACCGGGCTGGGAGTCTAAGCCGGAAAGTATAATGTCGGATTAGATGCGTCTGAGTGAGAGAGTAGCAGCCTTTATTGAGAGTGAGGCCCTTTTGGAGCCAGGGCAATCGCTTGTCGTCGGCGTTTCCGGCGGACCCGACAGCCTATGCCTCCTTGATTGCCTCAAGACACTTGGATTCCAGCCGGTCGTAGCCTACTTTGATCATCGTCTCAGAACCGAAAGTGCGGCAGACGGAGAATTTGTGCGCCAGGTGGCGGACGGCTATGGAGTTCCATATGAGATAGGCCGATTACCCGATCCCACTGACCAATCGTTCTCCGAGGCGAAAGCTCGCATTCAACGCTATCGATTCTTGGCCGGCGTAGCGCGCGACCGTGGGCTTGAGAGGATCGCGGTTGGTCATACAGCCAACGATCAGGCAGAAACGGTCCTGATGCATTTCTTGCGAGGTGCAGGATCGTCGGGATTGCGTGGGATGCGGCCACTTACGGATCTCAGCGAGTGGGTGGAGCTCCACGAAGCAGCAAACGAATCCCTGATCCGGCCGCTTCTTGAAGTGTGGCGTCACGAAACGGAGTCCTACTGCACCGAGCACGGGCTCTCAGCGCTCACCGATCCGACAAATCGAGAGCCTCGTTATTTTCGTAATCGGCTGCGAAACGAATTGATCCCGGACCTACAAAGCTATAACCCACGCGTTCAAGAGGTGCTTCTGCGCACGGCAAAGGTAATGGCTGCCGAAGCGGAGGCCATCGATCAGCTCGTTGACGAGCGCTGGAACGAGTGTGTAGCCGCGGTCGGGGACGGCGTTCTGTCACTAAAGGTCGGCGAAATTGCGCAGGCCCCGCTGGCCATTCAACGAGCAATGGTGCGGCGAGCAATCCTTGCGCTCGTGCCACAGACTCGAGACGTGGGGTTTGAAACGGTCGAGAGGATGCTCCAGTCGATTCAAGCCGGGAAGCGACTGTCTGTTCAAGGGGGCCTGGACCTGGTTGTGCTGAACGGCGAAGCGTATCTGAGCAGCCCGGGTGCTGTAATTCCACTTGCCGGCCTACCTCAGGTGAATTCGACGGCAGCTCAACGATTGGGTCTTCCCTTTCAATTTGAATTATCGGCAGGTTGGCAATTGAAGGGCGCAGAGATCGGGCGCGAGGGTGAGCCGCCGAAAAGCCCAAATGAAGTTTGGTTTGATTCGACCGGGGTTGAGGATCAGATCGCGATCCGCGCCCCAAAGCCGGGAGACCGGATGACGCCGATTGGGATGTCGGGCTCGATAAAGCTCTCCGACCTTTTCGTGAACCGGAAGGTGCCTCGTATTGCGCGCGAACACTGGCCGGTCATCACTTGTGGTCAGGCAATTGTATGGGTGCCGGGCCTACATCGCGCGGAGCTGGCCAAAGTAGATTCGAGAACTCAGAAAATTATTCACATGCAAGTAGTCCGACCTGACGAGATGGTAAACTGATCGTTTACCATCTCGTCTGAGCCCCCATCCGCCCTTTGAATCCACCGCTTCTGCTTGAGATGCTCTAATGAGACGTTGCCGACGTAATGCCTATACATAGAATGCGACTTCCAGCGTCCTCTAGCCATGCCCTCGAGATCGCTCCCACCTTCCAATA
>CAYZXF010000078.1:0-9528 GCA_964482355.1 uncultured Anaerolineaceae bacterium
CCATCGACGTTCTTCTCGCTTCCTTTATCTCTAAGCTGTTGAAGAACAGCATCCGCGGAGGCTGTCATCTCACAAATCTCCTTATGGGAAGATCCCGCGTCCCTGATAGACCTTCTCGAGCCGTGAAAGTGCGATGATGTATGCCGCTGTCCGCCAATCGGTGGGAATTTCCTCAGACTTGTCTTTCACTCGACCGTAGGCTTTCATCAGCATCTTGTGAAGCTTTCGATCGACCTCTTCCAGGTCCCAGAACTCACTGCGCTTGTTCTGCAGCCATTCGAAGTAGCTAACGATCACACCGCCCGAATTGCAGAGGATATCCGGAATGACGTGGATGCCACGTTCTCGAAGGATCGCGTCGCCTTCCGTATCCGTCGGGCCATTGGCGCCTTCCGCTACGAGTTTCACATCAAGTAGCGGTGCGGTTTCTCCTGTGATCTGATTTTCCAGCGCGGCCGGTACGAAAATATCCGCCTTAGTGCTTAGGAATGCCTCGTGATCCACATTCTCGGCTGCTGGATAATCTTTGACTGAGCCTTCGGCCGTAGAAAATTTGAGCAGCTCATCCGGGTCAATTCCGGCCGGGGTGGCGATCGCTCCTGAGGCGTCTTCCACCGCCACCAGTTTCGCACCCAGCCCTTTTAGTAAACGGGCAGTCCACGAGCCCACATTGCCAAATCCCTGAACGAAGTAGGTGGCACCATGTAGGTCTGTGCCCGTCTCTTCCGCCCAACGCTCGATAAGGTAGATAACCCCTTGGCCCGTAGCCTTATCTCTCCCAGCGCTCCCTCCCAGATCTACGGGCTTGCCGGTAACCACGTGCTGGCATCGCGCCCGGTCGTGAGGCGGAACGGTGGAAATGTAGGTGTCCATGATCCAGGCCATGATCTGAGCATTGGTATTCATGTCGGGCGCGGGAATGTCGAAATCGGGCCCAATGTTGTTGCCTAACGCGAAGGTGAACCGCCGAGTGATTTTTTCCAATTCTGTAATTGAATAGCGTTTGGGATCGAACTGAATGCCACCTTTTGCGCCACCGAGCGGAAGGCCGGCGAGCGCGGTCTTCCAGGTCATCCATGTGGCGAGCGCCCGCACTTCATCGATGTCTACCGCTGGATGGAATCGTAGGCCGCCCTTAAATGGCCCCAGCACGTTGTTGTGCTGAACGCGGTAGGCGGTAAACATTTCTACGCTGCCATCGTCCATAATGGCCGGGAAATTCACTACCACTTCGTTCATTGGTTTTGAGAGGATGCTGCGCACATCCGGATCGAGATTCATGAGATCGGCCGCCTTGTCGAACTGTCTGCCGACGTTCTCATAGATACTGGAACCGTTGCTCATGCGCGAACCCTCTTGGTCAGGAGCCTAGACTTGCATTGCGGCCCAGAAAGATTAGGAGAAGCAATTAGCAGATGATTACAAACATTTGAGACCATTTAGTGTCAGATCTCGAATTCAACCATTCGCGCCTGAGCCAGATCCGCATAGAACTCGGCGCCAATTTCGCGAAACTCCGCCTCAGAGTCAATCAGCAGTTTCTTAACAGGTTGCTGCCAATCATCCCGCTCCGATTTGTGCAGCGCCTCCGCCCATTGCATCTGCGTGTAGGCCTGATCCCAGCGCATGCCATATTGGGTCTGCAATTTAACTGCGATTTCGAAGGCGCTGAAAGCCTCATCCCACCGACCCTCCGCCGCCGCCAGGTGGGCCTCGGCGAGGGTCAACCAAACTTGGTCGAGTGCCCACTTCGTGTTCTTCGAGCTTGACCGCGCCTCGAGCAAACGTTGACCGGCATTGTCCAATCGGCCTTGCCTGATGTGCACCATGGCCTGCCGGCTAAGCGGCCATACCGAGCCGCCATAATGAAGCTCGATCGCGAGCACCTCATCAAGCGCACGTTCTGCTTCCGCAAGATCCTCGCCGGTGTGGAGCGAGATCTCTGCCATGTGCACCGCAGCAGCAAAAAGGAAGTTAGCGTCACTCGCTTCAAGCGCGAATTTCATAAGATCGCGGAAGCCTTCCATCGCTTCCTGCAGCCGGCCGAGACGAAGCGCCAGGATGGCGTCCGTCGATTGAATACTGCGACCACCAAAGCCGGGGTCGTCAAGTTCCTCGAGCAGCGCTTTGAACCTGGGTTGGTTGTGCTCCACCCAGTTCAGATCTCCGAGCGACAGGGCCCATCCCCCGGTATTTCCACCATAGAAGAGCTCTAGGGCGACATTTCTCCGCTCGCGCCCTATTTCTGTTGCACGCTTCATGCTCTCGAAGGCTCCTGCCAGGTCACCCAGCGCGAAGCCGTAGAGCAACGAACGATTATTCAGAGCGCGGGCCTCTTGATTGGGGAATCCCTCTATCCGCGCCAATTCGACAGCCCGATCCAGCACCTCCTTGGCTTCTTCCGTCGAAAGATCCGCGAAAGTCCCCAATGTAATGAGAGCTTCTATCTGGAACTCTTTAGCATTTATCTTCTCCGCCACTTTGAGAGCCCGCTCCACGTGCGACATTCCCTCCTCGCTGAGGTCGTTAAAGTAACAGGCGCGAGCAGTTTCATGTAATAGTTCTGCCAGTCCTGGGCTATCGGGTGCATCTCCTACCGCTGCAAGCCCATCCTTGCCAATCGCGAGCCCGCGCCGCGGTTCTCCCGCATCCCAGGCGGTACGCGCACAACGAGCGTAGAGGTGCGCTTCCTGGTCGGTATCGCCTAGCTCATGAGAAATCTCTATTCCTCGCTCCCAAACCTGGATCGCTTGATCGAAACTACCCAGTCTATTGAGTACTACACCAAGCTGCTCGCACAGACCGGCCTCCTGTCGCGGATCCTCAACGAGATCTAGCGCAGAGCGCAGGAGACTTTCCGCCTCACTGTTGGCAAACGCTGTGGTAGCACGTTCCCCCGCCTTCACATAGTAAGTCAGAGCATTCTCATCGTCGCCCGCCTCCGAGTAGTGGTATGCCAGCGCCTCATAGTCCTCAGGGGAGAGCGTTTCGATCGCAGCCGCTGCCCGCCTGTGGAGCTTCCGACGCCGAAGTTTGCGTACGCTGTCTAGCAGCGACGCGGGAATAAGAGCGTGCACAAACATGAACCGGTCCTCGTCCGCACCGCCGGTTTCCTCGATCAATTGCACAGTCTCAGCCGCTTCCAGCGCATCGATGACGGTGTCTTCATCGATGTCGCCTGCCTCCACCAGCACCTCGAACTCAAACTCCCTCCCAAGCACGGCGGCCATGCTCAGCACTTCCTGATAACTTTCGGGCAGGTTGGCGACCCGAGTTTGAATCGCCACACGGACACTCTGCGGGATTTCAAGCTCCTCCATGCTGGGACGATGCCACTCGCCGTCCGCATAGTAGAGCTTGCCTTCCTCAACAAGCGCCTTGCAGACTTCCTCAATAAAGAAGGGATTTCCTTCGGTCTCTCGATAGATTCCCTCCAGGAACTCTGGAGAGATCTCATCTTCAAAGATGGCGGCAAGCAAAACGCGCGTTTGCTCCTGATTGAGCCGCTCAAGTTTCAGGCGGGTGGCGAGCCGGGCTCTATTGATGTCTAACAGCACTTCGTGAAGTGGACGTGCGACGTCCAATTCGACCTCCCGGTAGGTTGCAACCAGCAGAATCCTATTGCGTCGAGTTCGGCGGGCGAGGTGCCGCATCATGCCCAAGGTGCCACTGTCCCCCCAATGCGCGTCGTCGATCACGAGCATCAGCGGAGAGTGTTCAGCCAGCCCATCGCAAAAGGAAACGACATTCTCAAACAGCCGCTGCTGCTCGGCTTCCGGCTCGAGCGAGGGGTTCGGTGGAACATCCGGGTAATAAGGTCGAAGCTCCGGCACCAGTGTTAGCAGATCGGCCATCACGAAATCCGGAATTTCAAAGCCATTTTGAGAGCTGCCGCGCAACGCTCGCCGCACGATCTGAGCGAAAGGTGCATAGGGCGCGCCACCTTCCGAGTAGCACTCCCCAATCAGAGCCCGGCCCCCTGAGACTTCCACATGGGTCGCCAGCTCGCGCACGAGACGCGTCTTTCCAATGCCCGGCTCACCGCTAATTAGCAACGTCTGCCCCTGGCTGCCGAGCGCCTTGCCCCACACCGCCTTGGCCTGCTCCAACTCGCCTTCACGGGCGACAAATCGCCCGCGCACGATGCGTGCGATCACCGAAAGCTCTTTCTCTGTCTCGGCCTCCGGATCGAGCAGGTCCGGGTTTTCCAGCAGCTTTAGCAGGGCCGCCGCCGAATCGGGCCGATCGGCCGGATCTTTGCTAAGCAGTTGTAGGATCAGTTCTTCCATGACCGGTGGAATCTCGGGGTTTTTCGCTCGGGGTGGGAGAACCGTTGCGTGCAGATGCTGAGAGACGACACTAAGCGGATCTTCGTGTACGAAGGGCAACTCACCTGCCGCGAGCTCGTACAGGATCACGCCCAGGGAATACAGATCGGCGCGACCGTCCAGATCCTGGCCCATGGCCACCTCGGGGGCAATGTAGAAGACCGTACCGACGATCTCGCCCTCCACGCTGACGCGCGTGGCCATCGAACGTGCCAGTCCAAAATCCATGAGCTTGGCGGTGCCATCGGGCTCGATGATTATGTTTTCTGGCTTGAGATCTCGGTGGATGATTTCGTGAGAGTGCGCATGCTTGAGCGCGGCCGACACGTCTTTAATCATCGCGAGCATGCCCTCGAATCCGCCCGGCGGATGCTGGTACAGGCTCTCGCCTTCAACGAGCTCCATGACTATGTACGGAGTTCCATCGATCTCGCCCGCGTCATGCACTGTCACGATATTGGGGTGATTGAGCTTGGCGACTGCCTGCGCTTCGCTCAACAACCGCGCGCGGCCTTCCGTGCCGAGGCCGGTCTGGTTCATCAACTTGACCGCCACGTCCCGATCGAGCACCGTGTCGTGGGCTCGATACACCACGCCCATTCCACCTCGTCCGAGCTCTTCGCCAAGCTTGTAGCGGTCATTGAGGTTCGTGATCTGATTGGTTTCGCTCATCTTATGCGTCGCACATTGGGGAAGATCGTGTCAATTGGATAGTTCCTTGAGTTGGGTGTCGATGCGTTCGACATAGGCGGTCGAGCCCATTTCGTCAAACTCGCTCCGCGCTTGCTCGAGTAGCTCTTGGGCACGCTCGATGTCCTTCGGCTCGCCGCGCGCGAGGTGGCCCGCAGCCCAAACTCGAAGAGTTCTGGCGTGGTCGAGCAGCATGCCCATCTTGTTGAAGCGAGAAATTACCTCCTCAAATACGGTCCAGGCATTGGTCCACCGCTCCTCGGCGATTGCTAGACGCGCTTCAGCCACAAGAACGCCGAGTGCGTGATAGACAGAGAGGTCGACCGAGGCTACGTCTTTGGCTGCTTGCAGCATCTCCCGCGCACTTTTGGTTTTGCCTTGGCCGGAGAGCGCGATCGATATCAAGAGTTGAGGCGCGCCGCGGCTCCCGCGATCCAGACCACCAAAAAGAAGGGGTTGCCTTCCGTGCTCCAATATCTCCTGCCCAACCGTCTCCGCTTCCTGATAGCGACCCAACTCGAAATAAGCCTCAGCTAGATAAAAATTAATTTCCCAAAGGGACTGGAGGTCGCCGCTTTGGCGCATTTCCTCCTGAATTGGCAGGAGACTGTCGATCAGCTCTTGGGTATAGCCTTTAGCCCATCCATGGACGGCTCTAGACTTTAGCACCTCTATGCCGCCCGTCCCGGCTTTCACCACACCTTCCCTGAGTTTCTCCAGCCGAGCTAGTTCCGAATCCACCTCAGCCAGCTCGCCGAGCGCGATGCCATATATGGCGCTGTGAGCTCCTGTAAAGAGCTCGATAACCACGTCGCCAGCTTTGTGAGAGAGTTCCGTGGCAAGCGCGAGGTTTGCCCTCGCAGCCTTCGGGTCCCCTCGGACCGGCCCCACGATATGGGAAATGTTGTTCCGCGCTCGTCCCTCTTGTAGGGGAAGGTTATTCGAATGGGCCAACTCAATTGCCTCTTCGAGCGCGGCCTCGGCTCTATCGATCGCGTCGCTTTCTCCAAAGTAAAGCAACCCCATCGTGGCCAGCACTTCGGCCTGAATAACAATGTTCCCGGTCGATCTAGCCATGGTGAGCGCTCTCTCGCTAGCGGGGATGCCTTGCTCCGCGACGCCATTGAAAAAACACGCTCTGGCAAATTCATGCAATAGATCAGCATACTCGTCACTATTTGTTGCCTCACCGAGAGTCTCCAAACCCGTCTCCGCCAATTTCAAACCAAGCGGCATGTCTCCGGCATCCCAGGCGGCCCGCGACATTCGCGCGTAGCACCAAGCAACGCGAGCATCATCGCTCCGCACCCCATAAAGCCCAGCGCTCTTCTCCCATGCCTCGAACGCTTCATCGAAGTCACCCTGCCGCGCCAATACAACCGCGAGCGCCGCCAGTAGATCGGGCGCCTGTTCCTCTCCTGGATTGAGCTCTAACGCAGCGCGAAAGTAGCTCTCGGCTTCTTGATTTGCAAATGCATCGGAAGCTCGTTCGCCTGCTCGCGTGTAATAAGTGAGGGCTTGCTCGTCATCGCCGGCCTCTTCATAGTGATACGCGAGGTCTTCGAAGGCTTTCGGTCTGAGTTTCTCTATCGCATGTGCGGCCTGGCGGTGGAGTTTACGACGACGTAGCGTGCGTACGCTATCGACGAGCGTGGCTGGAATTAGCGCATGGGCGAAGGAGAAGGTGGCTCCGCCTGCTCGGCCGACCTCTGAGATCAGTTGGGCTTTTTCCGAATTCTCGAGCGCCTCAATCAATTGATCTTCGTCCAAAACGCTAGCCGCGGAGAGCGTGTCGAAGTCAAAGTCGCGACCAAGGATTGCAGCAAGGGTAAGTGCGTCCCGGTCCTCACCAGAAAGCGTTGAGACACGCGCCTGCACCACCTCGCGAACGCTTTGTGGTAGCTCGATCTCATCCATGGCTAGCCGATCCCACTCGCCGTCCTTGTAGAAGACCTGGCCGCTCTCGACCAGCGCCTTGCAAACCTCCTCAATAAAGAAGGGGTTGCCTTCCGTTTCTAGATAAATTCCCTCGAGAAACTCGGGCGTGACCTCGTCCTCGAAGATGGCCTCCAGCAGATCTTCAGTTTGTCGACTTGTCAGGCGCCCGAGCTTTATGCGCCTTGCCAATCGCTCGCGGTTCAAGTCTAAAAGCACCTCGCGAAACGGGCGAGCCTCGTCAATTTCGATCTCCCGATACGTCGCAAGCAGCAATATCGGTTTGTTTCGTATGCGCCTCGAAAGGTGCCTCATGAGCGAAAGTGAACCGCTGTCAGCCCAGTGGGCATCGTCCAATACGATGAGAAGCGGCTTCTCTTCGCTGAGTAAGCCGCAAAAAGTGACAACATTTTCGAACAGTCGCTGCTGTTCGGCTTCGGGACTGAGAGGTGGGTTGGAATGTATGTCGGGAAAGTAAGGTTTTAGCTCTGGGGCCAACTCCAGCAGGTCGGCCATAACAAACTCGGGAATGTCGAAGCCGTTTTGAGAGCCATCGCGCAGGGCGAGCCGAAGGATCTGCGCAAAGGGAGCGTAGGGTGCACCGCCCTCCGCATAGCAAGCTCCAATGAGGGTCCTGCCCCCCGAAACTTCCGCATGAGTGGAAAGTTCGCGCATTAGCCGCGTCTTTCCGACCCCAGGTTCGCCGCTGACGAGAAGCGTTTGCCCCTCACCAGCCTCTGCCTTACTCCAGAGCGATCGGGCTTCACTCAGTTCCCGTTCCCGGCCAACGAATCTGCCTTTGACAATACGGTCGAGGACCAGGACTTCACGCTCGTCTTTCGCCGCGAGATCCAGCAAATCCGAGCGCTCTAGCAGCTTCTGCGTCTCGCCTGCGGAGGTGGGTCTAGCGTCCGGGTCCTTGCTCATCAGCTGGATAATGAGGGTGTCAAACAAAGGAGGAATCTCGGGATTCTTCGCTCGCGGTGGGACGATTGAGGCGTGAATGTGTTGCGAGATGATCGCTACGGGGTCCCCTCCTGAGAACGGCAGATTGCCAGTGGTGAGTTCGTAGAGCATCACCCCCAGAGAGTACAGATCAGCCCGACCGTCGTAAGCCTGACCCAGCCCAACCTCGGGCGCTAAGTAGAAAACGGTTCCAACCACCGTGCCTTCGGACGTCAGTCGGGAGGCCATAGAGCGGGCGATCCCAAAGTCCATCAATTTCGCCGTGCCTTCGCTGTCGATCAGCACATTCTCCGGCTTGAGGTCGCGATGGACGATCCCCTCCTTGTGGGCATGGTCGAGTGCCGCGCAGACCTGTTTGGCGATTTCCACGATACTGGGCAAATCTTCGGGTGGCCGCTCGTGGAGGCTGGCGCCCTCGATCAGTTCCATTACGATGAAAGGGGTCTCTTCAGACTCGCCGGCGTCGAACACCGGGACGATATTGGGATGACTGAGCTTTGCAACCGATTGCGCCTCGCGCAGCAGCCGCTCGCGGCCCTCGGTTCCCAGACCGGTATCCGAAAGCACCTTGACTGCCACGTCGCGATCGAGGGTCGGATCGTGAGCGCGATAAACGACGCCCATGCCGCCGCGGCCGAGCTCGTCGCCGAGTTCGTAACGGTCGTTGAGTACGGTCACCTGGCTAGTTTCGGCCATGGGGTAGTCAGCTGAGAGAGGGTGGTTTCATCGTGTTGGAGAACGGAGGCGGTGTGGGAATCAACCCTCGAGCTCACTCAGGCGTGCCTGGACACGCTCAATCCATCCTGTGGCGCCCATCTCATCGTATTCCTCAAGCGCTCCTCGGTAAAGCTCTTTTGCCCTCTCGGAATCGGCAGCTTCGCCACGCGCAAGGTGAGCTTCCGCCCAATCGCGCAAAATCGCCGCACGGTAGGTTCGCATTCCTGCCTCGGCAAGATCAACGGCGGTCTCCTTGAACGCTTCAAATGCCTCGTCCCATCGACCCTCAGCCGCCAGGACATTCGCCTGACTCGCGGCCAGGTACAGTCTTGGTAAGGCTTTTGGTTGCTCAGCATGAATCGCCTGCGCCTCCTGAATCAAATTTCTTGCGCGTTCGAACTGCCCTTGCCTGGCGAGCGCGACAGCTGCGATGGCTCGAGTCAAATCTCGTGCCCAGTCAACCTCGTCCGAGGAGTTGATGGCCATGTGGAGAACTTCAGCCGCCTCCTTGTATTCGGCAAGATCAGTCAATATGATGCCAAGCCAGATTCTATTCCCAAGCAAATCAACTGCAGATCCTGATTCAACGGCTTTCTCGTGCATGGCTCGGCGCTCGCTAGCAGCTTGCTCAAGTTGCCCATTCTCATATAAGAACCTATTGACTTCCGCAAGATAATTTTCGCCCGCTGCTCCTGGATCTTCGAGCTGTTCGTAGAGCTCTCGGCCGTGTGCTAACATCTCTTCCGCTTCTGAGAGATTGCCTAAAGTGAGCACGTTGCTGATCGCGTTCTGATACGCAAAAAGTTCCCCACCCAGGTCTCCCATCTCGCGTGCGATCTCAGCTGCTCTAAGATAATGCTCGCCGCCGCTCTCCAAATCCGCGTTGTTTATA
>CAYZXF010000079.1:0-2531 GCA_964482355.1 uncultured Anaerolineaceae bacterium
CTCTCGGATTTCTCATCCGTCGAAGCTCGACATCCACCGCCGCACCATGGGCCGGGGTGATCTCCTCAATTCTGGTCCTGATCGGGCTGGTTGTCTGGGGCGCCTCCACCGCACGCGCCGAGATCGAGGCAGGGGATATCCATTTGGTGGCGAAGAACGTAGCGTTCACTGAAACCGAGATTGCTACCACTGCTGGGGAGGTCACCGTGACCCTGGAGAACAAGGACCTGTTCTGGCATACCTTCACCATCGAGGAATTGGGCGTCGATCTCAGAGTCCCAATCGGAGCAGAGCTCCCGGTCACTTTCGAGGCGCCGCCCGGTGAGTACGAGTTCATTTGTGCTATCCCGGGTCATACCGAGGCGGGGATGCACGGTACCCTCACTGTCGAGGGGTGAGCAGGTGACCCATGCCGACTCGTCCAGACCGCCCGAGCAGGTGCTCAAAGTGTGGGCGGCGCGAGTTGCACTCTGATGACGTGCACGACCTGAGCGAGCATCATGCAATCGCATCTGGAAGTGCAGAAAGAGGCAGAACAATAGATATCCAGGTTCAAAAGACCGAGTTCGAAGAAATCGCACTCCTTCGAGCGCTCTATCGTCATGAAGCCAACTGTCAGATTGTCCGCGACTCCATTTTGGGGCGGGGACTCGCAGATCCCTATCTAATTCTTATCGACGGACGTGTCGCGGGCTATGCCGGCGTTTGGAACGAGCACTTCAAGGACCGTGTCATGGAGTTTCATGCGCTGCCCCAATGGCGAGCCGACATATTACGGATGTTTCGCGAGCTACTGAACGTTAGTGGCGCGACTCATATCGAAGCCCAGACCAACATGCCTATTATGAACAGCTTGCTCTATGACTTCGCCACCAACATCTCTGTCGAAAACATCCTCTTCGAGGATGGCCCTGCAACGTACTTGAGCAGTCCAGGTGCGGTGTTTGGGGCGCGGGAAACCGACGAGGAAGGACCGGAAGGCGATTGGGTTGTCAGGACGGACGGGAAATTGGTGGCGGCCGGAGGAGTGATGGAACATTACAACCCCCCGTATGGTGACATTTATATGAAAGTAGTTCCCGGGGCACGGCGGCAAGGCATTGGCAGCTACCTCGTTCAAGAGTTGAGACATGTAAGCTACGAGGGTGGGAGGAGACCCGCGGCCCGCTGTGACCCTGACAATGAAGCCTCCCGCCGCACTTTGCTGCGAGGAGGACTCTTACCATGCGGGCGGCTGCTGGCAGGTGAGGTTAGAAATTAATGCAAGGTAGCGAAGGACGCCAGGAAGCGTGATCTGTCAGACGATTCCCGCTGATGCAGCACACATCTAGGTCACGCGCCTGGGACTAGTGGATTTGCTCACCCTGCAGGTGACTACAAATTCTGCGGTGCCTTCTCTCTTTCGGTAAGCCTTCTGCTCAGAAACCCTATCTAATCTGGAAGCGGGCCGGTCGGCCCTGCTCAACATAGCGCCAACTTCAGAGGTGATGGAACCTAATTAAGCAACGCGTCGAGAGAACTGAATTTGTCTCGCCGATTGACTCCAGTGATGATGAGATCGAAAATGGTACGGTCGTTCCCATTCGGTGGGTTGATCAAGGCCGAGCTCGATATGGACGCAAACAGCTCGGCCCGTACCAAACTCTAAAATAACCCTCGGGGCTTAAGCAATCGAATCGTAGTGCGCTTCAGCTACCTGTCTTAGATCGATTCCTAAAATGGGCCGAACTTCTACAGAACCATAGCTTGTCATCGGGAGTCGACTCGCGATTTGGATTGCCTCGTCCATATCACTTGCCTCGATGATGTAAATTCCACCCAGTTGCTCCTTGGTTTCGGCGAATGGGCCATCCGTTCTCAACGCCTTTCCATCCCTCGCGCGGAGCGTTGCTGCAGTTCCCGCGATTTGCAGGCGGATACTCCCCAAATTTTGCCCGGCGTCAGTGACTTCTGCATCGAAAGCGTCGATGGCTTCCATGAGAGCTGGAATGTCGTCCGGTCGAACAGCCGATTCATCGGCGTGAATCATTAGTAGATAGTGCATGGTTCCTCCTATTTTCGAGCCTGTGAGAATAACGAATAGGGCGTCCCAGAATCGACATTCGGGCCTCCAACCGGATTTTGCCAGAGCTTGGATTCTAGTCTTCGGTGAGCATTGTGGCGCTGCTGTTACTCGGGGATTGCCTCATCATTCGACGGCCCTCTGCCGAGTTCGAGTGTCGGCAAAGACACTTAATTTCACGTATGAAGATTAATTGCGACATTATTGGGAATGCGTGCCGCGCAATCGCCGATTCTCGGCTTTATTGTGGCGAGAATTTTCCCGAATCACCGTATAGTGTGGATATTGTGAAGTTATTCCAGATAATCACTAGTTAGGCGAGACGCTCGCAGCGCTCGCATCTCGCCTACTTGTGGCATCGAACCCTGGCCGCTCACTGGTGCCTGCGGTCCCCTGGCCTGACCGGCAGAGCAGGCAAGCACAGCCTGGGGCTGCAAGCACGCAGCATACAGCCGTTATGCGGCTGAGC
>CAYZXF010000080.1:0-4325 GCA_964482355.1 uncultured Anaerolineaceae bacterium
CAAGGTGTAGCCGGAGTGGACTATCTTTACACAGATGTCTGGGTTTCAATGGGCGAGACGGATGCAGTATGGAAGGAACGTATTGAGCTGTTAAGACCGTATCAAGTGAACATGCAGACTGTCGAAGAGACCGGGAATCGAAATGTCAAATTTCTCCACTGCCTGCCAGCCTTCCACAACCGGGAGACGAAGGCAGGCGAGGATGTCTATAAGAAGTATGGCTTGGACGGGTTGGAGGTAACAGAGGAGGTCTTTGAATCGGATCACTCGATCGTATTCGATCAGGCCGAAAATCGGCTGCACACCATCAAGGCGGTGATGGTGGCAACCGTTGGGAATTAGCCTAAGCTACTTACTACCATTACTTCCTCTGCAAAGCGCCCGCCGGTGCGGAGGAAGGCTCTGCAGACTTCGTTTCAACTTAGATTAGACTCCACATCCACAGTTCGATTGTATGATCCAGCTTTCACAATGGTAGTTCGAGCCGCGTCGGGAATCCGCAGGTAATTTCCGCTTAAGGAGGACGAAATGTCTCAAAGAGCGCTTCTCAGACGGTTACCTCTCAGGCAAACACTCTTTATCGATCTGCTCATCGATAAGACGACCCGCAAGATCTTCTTCTACATCTTTATCATGATCGCGGTCGGGGCAGTGATTTATCATTTTCTAGAAGGATGGGATTGGCTCGACTCCTTTTACTTCGTTGTCGTTACTCTCACAACGATCGGATATGGCGACCTTGTCCCCACCCGGCCTATCACCAAGTTGATCACGATCTTTTATGGGTTGAACGGCGTGATTCTTTTGCTGACGATGTTTGACGTAGTTCGAAGGGTTCGTGGCCTGGAGATGAAAATAGATGGGGTCCGCGAGCATTCTGAAGGCTAGCTTGGCCAGTCCCTTACTATCCTCACTGTTCAAAACTATTGAAAGGAGTTTGATTATGGCCCGTTTCTTATCTAGCACACGCTACTTAGTAGCCATTCCAGTCGCGGGTTTGGCGCTCGCGGCAGCGGTGTTCTTCGTGTTCGGGGGTATCAACTTGATCATTACGATCGTTGAGGCGGTAGCCGGCCTTTTGGAGGGTCACCCGCCGGAAACGAGCGGGGGAGAGATCCCCTTCGTTATCGAGATCATAGAGCATGTACACAGCTTCCTGATCGGCACGGTCTTATACATCACGGCTGTCGGTCTATACCAGCTCTTTATTTCGGATGTCGAGTTCCATGGATGGTTGAAGATCGACAGCACCGAGGATTTGGAGATGAATCTGATCGGCGTGACAGTGGTAGTCCTGGCTGTAAACTTCCTCTCCGTCGTTTACACTCGCGACCCCTCCATTCTTCTGGAATATGGCGTTGGTATTGCCTTGCCGATCGCCGCGCTGGCGTTGTTCGTCGGCTTGCGGACATGGTCTTCGCGGGTCGGCCGTTCGGAATCAGATTCCGCTGAGTAGGTTTTGAGAGGACTACCAAATCATGGCCTGGATTAAGGTGATTCAAGAGGACGAGGCAGAGGGCGAACTCGCCGAGTATTACGGAGAGATCACCGAACCCTGGGGCGGGGTGGATAACATCCTAAAAATCCACAGCCTTAATGTGCCATCGATGCACGCCCACCAGGAAATGTACGTAACTGTGATGAAGCGTAAATCGGAGCTCAGCCGCCCACAGCGTGAGATGATTGCGGTGGCAACCTCGACTGCGAACCACTGCCACTATTGAATTGAGCATCATGGGGCGGGCCTCCATAGACTGACCAAAGACGATGAGCTTGTAGAGCATCTCAAGCGCGATTACTCCCAGGCTGATCTCTCGCCCGCGGATCGGGAGATGCTGGACTACGCGGTCAAGCTGACACTGACACCGTGGGAGATGGTCGCCGCCGACGTTATGCGGCTGAGAGAACGTGGCTTTTCCGACTCCGCGATCCTGGACATCAACCAGATCACGGGCTATTTTGCCTATGTCAATCGATTGGCGGATGGTTTGGGTGTTGAACTCGAATCTTTTTGGGAGGACAGCGAATGATCGATAAGGGAGATCCGAAAGCCATCAATCTAAGCGACAAACTGGCGAAAATCGACGCGCTCTGGACCCCCAAGATCGTAGCGCAGATGAACGACTACTACATCAAGCTGGTCAAGATCGAAGACGAGTTCGTTTGGCACAGCCATCCGGAGACCGACGAGGTTTTCCTTGTGATCGAAGGAAGCATGCGGATCGACTTTCGAGACGGCGCTGTAGAGCTCTCCCAGGGAGAGATGGTCGTCGTCCCACGGGGTAAAGAGCATAAGCCGTTTGCGGAGCGGGAGTGCAAGATCCTGCTGATTGAACCGACCGAGACCGTTAACACCGGCGACGCTGGAGGCGATCGCACGGTCGCCGATTTGCAGTGGATCTAAACGATGGCCTACAGCGAGGAATTAGCCGATAGGATCCGAGGCGCAATCGGAGAGCCTCCAGAGCTTGTCGAGAAGCAGATGTTCGGCGGTATCGGTTTCATGGTGCAGGGCAACATGGCGGTAGGAGTGATTGGGGACGAGCTGATGGTGCGCATCGACAAGGCTCCCACCAACCAGGCCCTTGAGCAGCCCGGCGCACGCGTCTTCGACTTCACCGGCCGGCCCATGAAAGGCTGGGTAATGGTCGGCGATCCCGGAATCACCGCGGATGATGACCTCGATCAGTGGGTGCTGCTAGGTGTGGAATACGCCTTGAGCCTTCCGGCAAAGTAGGCTTATTCAACCCCCGTCCAAACTCGCTCACCAAGACCCCCCAATCGACCTCTTTCGGTATCGGGTTGCTATCGGTATTATGGCTCCTTAGGTTGTACGGTATGACGAGAGAAAATATCTGATGAGCGACCGGGACCGAGCAATTCTATCCCTCACTGGATTGAGGGTGGGCGATGCCTTTGGAGAGCAGTTCTTCCAGCTTCCCTGGGCGTCAATCGAAGCGCGCCAGCTTCCAAAAGCTACCTGGAACTGGACCGACGACACCCAGATGGCATTCTCAATCGTCGAAGTGATGCTCGACCGAGGCGAGATCGACCAGAATGAGCTCGCACGCAAATTTGGGGAGCGATATCAAGAACAGCCCTGGCGGGGATATGGGGCAGGGGCGATGAAGTTGCTATCCAGTTTTGCCGAGGGGGCGCAGTGGCGCGAAGAAGCCTCGGCCCTTTTCGAAGATGGCTCCTATGGAAACGGGGCCGCTATGCGCGCTGCTCCTATCGGCGGGTATTTTTGGGGTAATCCAGAGCGAGCGGCCTCAGAAGCGAAAAAAGCGGCCGAAGTAACCCACGCACATCTGGAGGGAAAAGCAGGCGCGGTTGCGGTTGCAGCGGCGGCCGCGCTGGCACCAATGAAGCCGGCTTTGAGAGGCAAAGAATACCTGACCGCACTTGCAGCCTATGTTCCGGAAGGCTTAACTAGGGCAGGGATCGAAGAGGCCATGCGCATCGGACCCGAGGAGCATGCTCGCGCGGCCTCCGTTCTTGGAACAGGGGCGCAAATCGCGGCATTCGATACGGTCCCATTTTGTCTTTGGGTGGTAGCACACCACGGTTTCGACTATGAACAAGCCCTGTGGACCACCGTAGCGGGGCTCGGTGATCGTGATACGACCTGCGCTATCGTGGGCGGGATTGTCGCACTCAACGCCGATATCCCGGAGCAATGGCTGGATCGATGTGAGCCGCTACCAGGCTTCCGGCCCCCTAACGCACCTCCTGACGCCTAGGTTAGAATCGTTGCATCCCAATACTCAATACATAAGATTGCACTAAGGTGGCTGATGCAAACTTGCGAGGTTCGAATCAGGAAGTGAGCGTACAGATATGAGCACAGATAAAGTCAAAACGGGGAGTTCAAGCGTTGGTGATGGCACTCTCGAAACCGCGACTCTAGGCGGAGGATGCTTCTGGTGCCTGGAGCCGCCTTTTGAGGAGCTAGTTGGGGTAACCGATGTGATCGCTGGCTACGCCGGAGGCTCGGTCGAAGATCCAAGTTACAAAGAAGTGACCCGGGGGACCACCGGACATGCGGAAGTCGTGCAGATTACATTCGATCCGGGCGCGATTAAGTTTGAGGAACTCCTGGGCGTGTTCTTTAGCATGCACGATCCCACAACGCCGAATCGGCAAGGTGCAGATGTTGGAACCCAGTATCGATCGCTGATCCTCTTCCACAGCCCAGATCAGGAGACGGCCTCCAGAGCAGTGATCGAGCGTCTGGATGCTGAAGGAGTGTTTGAGAACCCAGTCGTCACGGAACTTGAGCCCTATCAGGTTTTCTACGAGGCTGAAGATTATCATCAGGACTA